>JABDFU010000094.1 GCA_013286385.1 Bacteroidota bacterium | reverse complement strand
TGCCGAATAAGGGCTTGGGCCACTCCAGGCTGTTCCTACATCGGTGAAGCCAATGAGCTGAAAATTGCTTATAAAATCAGACCGGATGGGACGGTTTAAAAAATATTTAAAAATGGGCCAGCGCAATTCGTTATTCGCTACAAAAAATGTGTTTCCGTTGCGAACGTTCTCGATAAATCCCCTTAGTGGGGTGGCCAGTGTCTGAAACGCATAATTTTCACTGTTGGCAATCTGGGTATTGCTGTTGAACTGGGGGTTGATCCAGTTGTCAACTCCGCCCAGGTAATACAGCAGTTTTTCTTTTCCGAAAGAACTGCTTCCCGCAATGCGGCTTGCCCAGATCAGGTTGCGGTGTATTTTCTGGTAATACCGAACGTCCAGGCCTATTACATAGAAGTCGTTTCCGACTCCGGTCGTGCTGGCTGCATTTGATTCTCCTGTCAGTGGCAGCAGGGGGGATGGAATAATGGAACTCGACTGGTCTACGTCTCTGTAATATTCGGCAAAAAGTTTAAACCGGAGACCGTTGTACAGGTTCAGGCCTTTGTTAAGTGTGTTGTCAAAAATATATTCGAGTTTGGCAGAGGCCCAGGTGTCGAAAAGATTTGTTTGTTCAAGACTCGGTACGTCAATGCCCTGCATAACGGTACGGTCACTTCTTATCCCGATTGTGCCGCGTATACAATCCACTTCGGTAAAAGGATATTTGAGCGTATATTTGGCCTCGTGGGTCTGGTAGATGAGCGGATAGCCATCGCTTGAATTTAAATCGGTTGTCACCCGGTGCAAAATCAACTGTTTGTCGAGGCGCTTTACCCTGTTTTCAAAACTGATCAGGTATTCTGCGGTAAGGTCGGTTTGCAGCATGAACCCGGCTGTCATGCCATAATCCTCAAACAAATCGTTCAGGTTCATTTTAAAGACTCCGTTTATAGTCGGGTTTTGGTAGCCCGGACTGCTTGCCGAAAAGGGTTGATAGCTCGGAAACAGAGGAGAGCTGTTTAACTGGGTCGTCACTTTCTCCGTTGCAAAGTTTATGTAATAGTTTTTCTGAGGGCCTGTCTTGAACACCTTCTTCGCAGAATCTGCTTTGGTCTGCTTTGCCGAATCCAAGGGCGTTTTGACCGGATTTTTGGACGGATTATCTGTAACAAGAGGTTCGGTTTTCTTTTGGTTGAGCCGGCTGTCGCTTTCGAACACGTAGTTGCTGATATCGACTTCGTTGCTGTCTTTTCGTTCGGTTTTAACCGGAGCCGGCCTGGACTGTCCGGGAGCAACAACTGGCTTTAAATTCAACTGCGGCTGCTGGGTCTTGGTTGCCGAATTCTTTTTTTCGAGTTTTAGCTGTTCGTCACGGAAAGCGGTATTTTTCAATTCAACCGGCGGCAATGAAGCTGCCGGTTTTAGATCGCTGACGTATATCCAGTAATTACCCTTGTTAAAGAGGATGTCGGCAACCTTATTCGCTTTCAGGCTGATGTCCTGCTCCAGCAGATTTCTTGAAAAGTTACTTGCAGGTTGTCCGCTTACGATGAAGCGGTAATGGGCAGAGGTGTCTACATAACTGATAACGCTGTCGTAATGGGCAATACATCTGTTGCGTATGCCACTCTGATCGCTGATAAAGGCATAATTCACGCTGTCGTAATCGGCCGGATTTGTTTCGTTTATCGTCGGCGTATTGGTTAAGCGCCGGAGTGTATTCGACTTGGTTGAATAATTAAAAACAAAAAGATCTTTGGTGGGTTGCTGCAGGGCTTTGAAATTGGATTCGGTTTCAAATCGTATGGTATCGTTGGGCCGGTTTGAACTGAAAATAATCTCTTTGCTGCCGTGTACAAAGCGGGGATTCAGGTCGTCGTAAATGTCTTTGGTAATCTGTTCGTAGGCATTGGAGGCAACGGTAAAAACATAAATGTCGCTCTGCCCTTTCTGGACGGCAGACATTGCGAATTTTTTGCCGTCATCGGAATAGGAGAAATCGAGAACCTTGTCAAAATTAATGATGGTTCTTTTGGTTTTTCGCCGGGTTTCGGGTTCGTAGGTTGACAGACAGATACTCCCTTTTTCTTCGGTAATCATGGAAAACAATTTGCCGCTGGGGTGCCAGGCCAGCAAGGGATACGAATAGTCATTCACCCGGTCGATCTTGTTTCCTGCTTTGATTATCTTCTTCGGTTTTTTCGGACTTCTCAGATCCTGCAACCATACTTTGTACTGTCCCAATTCGTTGCTGACGTAAACCAGGTAATTGCCATCGGGGCTTACTTTTGCCTGTGTATAGACTCTGGTGTTTTTTGGTTTTTTTACAACCGGAGCCTGGCCTGGAAGCGATCTGGTATTGTCGCGGTCGTCGTACTGATTCTGGTAATAATTCATGTAATCCTGCATCAGGTTTTCCATTGAAACACCCAGAACAAACAGGAAGGCGCTCTCCATATTCCGGCTAACCCTTGTCATGTAAAGCAGATTGGAGATCACACTTTCTCCATACGTTTCACTGATGTAATGCCAGACCGACTGACCGGCCAGCAGGGACTCCTGTCCCGAAAGCTGGTTGAAGCGGGTAAAG
>JABDFU010000093.1 GCA_013286385.1 Bacteroidota bacterium | reverse complement strand
TTACCAGTAGTAGAGGCGAACAAATTTCTTCCAGTGTACGTGAAAGAGGTTCAAAACGACTCAGCTGAAATTTTCTCGCTTGTTTATCCCAATGGGTGCGTACTGAAAATCCACCGGCAAATAGATGTTGCCTTTATGAATCAGCTTCTCAAGCTATGCAATTAGTACTTCCATCCAGCTGCCGGTACTTTATGCACTCCGGGAAAGTGGATATGCGAAAAGGCGTGGACGGGCTGAGCGGAGTTATTCAGCAGGAATTTAATCAGAACGCACTCAGCGGAGATGTTTTTATTTTCCTCAACCAAAATCGTAACCGGATAAAACTGCTGCATTGGCAGGGTGATGGATTTGCAATTTATTACAAACGTTTGGAAAGAGGAACTTTTGAAATTCCACTGGCTAATCCGGCCAATAAAGCAATCACACTCACCCATCATCAGCTGCAATATATTCTGGATGGCATCGTACTTTCCTGCATCAAAAAACGCAGGCGTTATGAGCACGCGAATGTTAGTAATGCGGCATAAATAAAAGTATCTTTTTTACCGCTTCGTCGTATCTTTGTATCAGTGATTAAAACCTCTGATATCAGCCCTTCCAACGAACAATTACTTCTTCAAAATTCACTTCTTCAAGCCGATGTTTTAGAGCTAAATAGTCAGATCAACGAGTTGAAATTTCAACTGCTTGAATTGCGCAGAATAGTCTTCGCAAGTAAAAGCGAACGTTTTATCAATACGGATAACTCAGTGCAGCTTCCCCTGGGTTTGGTGGTGGACGCAATTGCTGAAGTGGAAACCAAAGAGCAGGAAATAAAGGCTCATACACGCACTACTGTCGAATTAAAGCCAAAAAATCATCATGGCCGTGTCCCTTTTGGGAGCCATTTAAAAAGGGTTGTGACTGTTCTTATGCCTGAGGGAAGCACAGAAGGGCTCGAACAAACCGGAATAGAAGTTAAGGAAACCCTGGAGTGTACTCCAGCAATTGTTTTTGTCAACCGCACGGAGTGCCCAATTTTTGAGACAAAAAATAAGGAAAAGAAACTGGTTGCCAGCATGCCGGAAGCAGCGCTTGGTAAAAGCATGTTCGGCAATTCTTTTGCTGCCCATCTGTTGGTGAGCAAATTTGTGGACCATTGCCCGGAGCATCGCATGCAGCAGATACTTAAAAGATCGGATGTGCATGTAGCAACTTCATCGCTCAATGAAATACCAACCATGGTGGCGCACTGTCTGGGAGCAGTCTATGCACTGGTGATGAAACAGGTTTTATCCGCATCGTATTTGCAAATTGATGAAACCACGATGAGAGTATTAACAGATAAAAAACCCGGAAAAACACATAGGGGATTTTACTGGGTTTACCGAGACCCCCTAAACAGGCTGGTATTTTTTGATTACCAGCCGGATCGAACGCGGGCTGGACCTGCTGAATTACTGAAGGATTTTATAGGACAAATACAAACGGACGGCTATAGTGTGTATGAAGAGATTAGGAAATTATTTAACATAACTCTGTTTTTCTGCTGGGCACATGCCCGCAGGTATTTTGAAAAGGCATTGAAAAACGACAAAGTACGTGCCAGCTGGATGATGGAGAAGATACAATTGCTTTATGCAATAGAGCGCAGGGCGAGGGAAGAAAAACTGTCTTTTGCTGATCGCCTTGAATTACGGCAACGGGAAAGTATACCTGTACTTGCTGAGATAAAAGCTTGGCTGGATAAAAACAAACCATCGGGTACACCCAAAAGCGGTATTGGAAAGGCAATTCATTATACTCTCAAACGCTGGGATGGATTGGTCCACTATACAACCGATGGTAATGTTGAGATTGATAACAACTGGGTGGAGAACAGCATCAGGCCGGTCACGCTCGGGAGAAAAAATTACCTTTTTGCCGGATCGCATGAAGGAGCAGCAAGGGCGTGCATCTTTTATACTTTTTTTGCAATCTGTAAACTCAGAGGAATAAATCCATACACCTGGCTCAAGGAAACACTCGACAGGATTCCAACGCTAAGATCTGCAGATCTGCATACGCTGATTCCAGGATATACTCCTGAAGCTGGTTCGAAATAAAGGAGTGCTGAAAAACAGCCTCTACATCCCTTTATTTACGTAAGTTCGCCCAACACAAAACCGGTTCAGTTCAAACGAACGAATGTTATGATTACAAAGGTTTGTTTACTGATCAGGGTGAGTACGGAAAAGCAGGACACCAGGCGGCAGCTTATTGAACTGACCGGCTTTTGCAAAAAACATAAATATCAAATCACAAAAACCATATCCAGTAAAATATCCGGCAGTCGAACTGACACGGATCGTCCAGATCTGGTTGAACTGATACAGGCAGCAAAACGGAAAGAGTTTAAAAAAGTCATCGTCACCGAAATCAGCCGACTCGGAAGAAAAGCAAAAGATATCCGCAGTACCATTGACCAGCTTCATCAGCAAAAAGTATCCATCGTTTTTAAAAACTTTGCCGGGATGGAAAGTCTGGATGACAGAAATAATGAAACGTTCGTGACCAATATTATTATCTCTATCTACGCAGAGCTCGCTCAGGAAGAACGAAAGCTGCTCAGTGAACGGACAAAAAGCGGGTTGGTTGCCGCC
>JABDFU010000092.1 GCA_013286385.1 Bacteroidota bacterium | reverse complement strand
CGAAAGCCAATGTGGAAGTTGCCGAAGGAAACCTTAAACAGGCCCAGCAGGATGCCGACCGGTATATCTATCTCAATACCTATGATGCGGTGGCAAAGCAAACACTTGACCATGCCGTAATTGCTCTTGATAATGCCAAAAAATCAGTTGTTGCAGCAGAGCAGACTGTGAAAATGGCGGCTACCAACCTGACCTATTCTGTTATTTCTGCCCCCTTTGATGGAACGATTGGTTTCAGTCAGGTTAAACTGGGGAATATGGTGACAGTGGGTACGACTTTATTAAATACCGTTTCTACGGATGATCCGATGGCGGTTGATTTTTTAATATCTGAAAAACAACTGGGCCACTTCGAGGATCTGAAAAACAATAAGCAGCAATCGATAGATTCTCTTTTTACGATGATCCTGCCCAATGATTCTCTTTATCCTTATCTCGGAAAAATTTCGATTATTGACAGGGCTGTCGATCCCCAGACGGGAACCATCCGGGTGCGGGTTGTTTTTCCGAATCCGAATTATGTATTAAGGCCGGGAACAAGCTGTATTTTAAAAGTTCACAACCAGGAGAGCAGCCCCAAGCTGTTGGTTCCCAGCAAAGCTGTAGTTGAACTTATGGGGGAATATTTTGTTTATTTGGCCAAGGATACAACAATGCGTAACGCAGAAGATTCGACCAAAACACATCCTGTTCTGATGGCGATTCAAAAGAAAGTTCAGACCGGACAAACTATTGCGCCCAATGTGATCATAAAGAAGGGTATTAAAGCCGATGACCGCATTGTTGTTGACGGGGTTCAATCCCTTCATACCGGTTCGCTGATTGAGTTGGCAAAACCCCAGGATTCTGAAAAAGCTTCAAAGCACAAACAATAATGATTGCCAATACCTTTATCAACAGACCTGTAACCGCCATCGTGGTCTCGCTGGTATTGTCCATCATCGGGGCGATCTGCATTATTAATCTCCCGGTTAATCAGTATCCGAATATTACGCCACCTGTTGTGCAGGTGGCGGGACAATTTACCGGAGCTGATGCCACAACTGTTGAACAGACGGTGGCGACTCCTATCGAGGAGCAGGTAAACGGTACACATGGCATGGAATACATGCAAAGCAACAGTACCAACAATGGTCTGATGACCATCAACACCACATTTAAGGTTGGAACCAATATCGACATTGCCACACTTGATGTTCAAAACCGGGTAAGCATAGCGGCACCCTTATTACCTGCTGCCGTGAGCCGGCTGGGTCTTACGGTACGGGCGCTCAATCCAAGCGCCCTTATGCTTGTGGCCATTTACTCACCTAAAGCCTCGCATAACATTACCTTTCTTGACAACTACACAAATATCTTTATCATGGATGCTCTGCTCAGGGTACCCGGAGTGGGGGCCATCACAACTCTTGCAGACAATTTCAGTATGCGCGTCTGGGTAAACCCGGATAAAATGGCTGCGTATTCACTGACATCTACGGATATCGTAAATGCGCTGAATGAACAAAATCTTCAGGTGGCTGCGGGATCTGCTGGTGTTCCGCCACAGCAAAAATCACAAACCTATGAGCTCAGCGTACTGGTAAACGGGAGGCTAAATAAAGTTTCGGATTTTGAAAAAATAATTGTAAAGACTTTGCCCGGACCTTCGGGAGAAATGGTTTATCTGAAAGATGTGGCACGGGTTGAGTTGGGGAAGTTCACCTATTCAAGCAATTCGTATGCAGATGACAAGCGCGCTTCGATACTGACTCTCTATCAGACACCGGGCAGTAATGCGATTGAAACTGCATCAGGAATTATAAAGCAGCTGAATGAACTGAAGCGTTCATTTCCTGCTGACGTGGATTATAAGATACCTTTTGAAACGGTTACTGTGGTGAAGGTCTCTATGCATGAAGTGGTCGAAACGCTTCTGATAGCACTTTGCCTTGTGGCTTTTGTAGTTTTTCTTTTCCTTCAGAACTGGAGGGCAACTCTTATTCCTGTTTTGGCAATTCCGGTATCTATTCTGGGAACGTTTGCTTTTTTTATCCCACTGGGCTTTACGATCAATACCCTGACCATGTTTGGGTTTGTACTGGCCATTGGAATTGTGGTGGATGATGCTATTATAGTGGTTGAAGCCGTGCAGCATTATATAGACCATGCGAAAATGTCGGTAAGGGATGCTACTTTTCATGCCATGCAGGATATTTCGGCCCCAGTGGTGGCAATTGCTTTAATCCTGGCATCGGTTTTTGTTCCGGTAGGATTTATCCCCGGAATAGTCGGACACCTGTATCAGCAGTTTGCCATCACGATAGCTGCCTCCATTGTTCTTTCTGCCTTTATCGCTCTGTCCCTTACACCGGCTCTTTGCATACTTCTGTTGAAGCCCCATCATCTGGATGAAAAGGCACGGGGTTTAAACAAGCTTTTTTTCAAGTTCAACAATTGGTTCGAACGGGTAACCAGGCATTACTCCAACGGGGTACAAAGCGGAATACGGAAGTCAAAGTATGTAATTATATATGTGACCTATGAAGTACCGGAGGCTTCGGCCACCGTTCAGTCGATAGATGTTATGACCCGGCTGATGAACATTGTTTCAACAACACCCGGAGTTGAGCATTATGCAGCTTTGGC
>JABDFU010000091.1 GCA_013286385.1 Bacteroidota bacterium | reverse complement strand
ACAAAATGAACGGGCAGAGCAACCGGCATTTTATTTTTTACAATCCCGATTATTCATCGAACAATTTTATTCTGTTGCATTCGGATGCCCGCGGAGAAAGTCAGAATGAAAACTGGGAAGCCGTTTTGAACAAGAGGGGCTTGCTTAGCAATGACCGGAGCAATGACAGTCGGGGATCAAGAACCCAGAACGATTTCCTGGATGCAAAATAATAAGTAATTGAACGAGCAGCAGGTGAAACAGAAAACGGCGGTAGTCATATTGAACTGGAACGGGAAAGGCTTTCTGGAAAGGTTTTTGCCCAATGTGCTGCTCCATTCGAAAAGTGCAGAGGTTATTGTAGCTGATAATTGTTCACAGGATGATTCGGTTTCGTTTTTGAAGCGCAACTACCCTCAGGTTCGTCTTATTCAAAACAGCTCGAACGGAGGGTTTGCCAAGGGCTATAACGATGCGCTCAATGGAGTGGAGGCCGAGTATTTCGTGCTTCTGAATTCGGATGTGGAGGTAGGACCCGACTGGATAGAACCGGTAATTGCCTTAATGGATTCGGACTCTAAAATCGCAGCTGCCCAGCCCAAGATTCTTTCATATTCGCATCGCAACCGTTTTGAATATGCAGGAGCTGCAGGTGGATTTATCGATAAGTTCGGGTATCCGTTTTGCAGGGGGAGAATATTTGATTCGTTTGAAAATGATCACGGGCAATACGATGATACGCGTGAAGTGCATTGGGCTACAGGTGCCTGTCTGTTTGTAAGGGCCGATGCTTACCGGGAAGCAGGAGGGCTGGACGAGGATTTTTTTGCCCATATGGAGGAAATTGATCTTTGCTGGCGGCTGAAAAACAAAGGGTATAAAGTTATGTATTGTTCGGACTCAACCGTGTTTCATGTAGGGGCGGGAACATTGGCTAAGAACAGTCCCCGGAAAACGTTCCTAAATTTCAGAAACAACCTGATTTTGCTTTGCAAGAACCATGCACATCGGTTTTTCTGGGTCAAGCTTTTGCTGAGAATGACCATGGATGGGCTTGCCGGACTGAAATTTCTGGTCTCGGGAGACGCAGATCACTTTGTGGCTGTTTTGAAGGCTCACAAGAGTTTTTATTCGGGGTTCAGGAATACGCTCGAAAAAAGAAGAAAGCTGAAACTGGAAGTGAAAGTGTATTCAACCAGTGCAATTTACGACCATAGCATTGTTGCCGATTACTACTTCAGGGGTAAACACAAGTTCAGCGAATTGCCTGCTGACCGGTTTAAGAAATAAAACCAATCGGTTTACACTGTATTAGTGCAGAAGAGACTCTAGCGCGAGGCGGTAGGAGTCGAGACCGAATCCAGAAATACGTCCCTTGCATTTTGAAGCGATCAGGGAATGGTGCCTGAATTCTTCCCGGGAAAAAATGTTGGAAATGTGCACTTCGACTACAGGCGTCTTAATGGCCGAAATGGCATCAGCAAGGGCCACTGAAGTATGTGTGTATCCACCGGCATTAAATACAATGCCGGCATAGCTGAATCCGGTTTCGTGAAGCTTGTTGATGAGTTCGCCTTCGATATTGCTTTGATAATACTCCAGCTCTGTTTTCGGGTAAAGTGATTTTAATTTGGCAAAATAGCTCTCAAAGTTTTGATCGCCGTAAACGGAGGTTTCACGGGTTCCCAATAAATTTAAATTGGGGCCGTTAATTATAATGATCTTCATACTTTTGGATTAAAGTTCTCGCCCTACGGACATAAGTTAGATTAAATTTAATTAAATTAATTCTAACTAAAAGTTATGAATTTACTTAATGGACTTATGTCGGACAGGTCGAAACTTTGAACGAACCTATGGATTGGCTCTCTTCTATAAATGGTTTTAAATCGTATCTGAAACTGGAGCGTTCGCTTTCGGGGAATTCGGTTGAGGCGTATCTGCATGATATTGAAAAATTGCGCAGTTTTCTGATTTTCAGTAAGCAGGACACAGGTCCTGAAAAAATTCAGCTTCAGCAGCTTCAGGGCTTTGTAAAGTGGGTGAATGAACTGGGTTTGTCGGCCAGCAGCCAGGGAAGAATGATTTCAGGTATAAAGGCCTTCTATAAGTATCTGCTGATGGAGGATGTTATTAAGGAGGATCCGACTCAGCTTCTCGAGGCGCCCCGGCAGACCCGAAAACTTCCGGACGTATTAACCATAGAGGATATAGGCAGCATTATTGATGCTGTCGATCTGTCAAAACCAGGAGGTCAGCGAAACAAGGCCATGCTGGAAACGCTTTACAGTTGCGGTCTTCGTGTGAGCGAATTGATTGGTCTGAGAATTTCAAATCTGCATCTGAAGGAGGGGTTTATTCAGGTGGTTGGCAAGGGTGATAAGGAAAGATTGGTACCTGTTGGCAGGGTTGCGGTTAAACACATTGACCTTTACCGAAAATTATTCAGAAGTCGGCAGTCCATTAAGAAAGGTTCAGAAGATATATTGTTTTTGAACCATCGGGGCAGTAAACTGAGCCGCGTAATGGTTTTTAAGCTTTTGAAGGAACTGGCAAAGAAAGCGGGATTAAGCAAACACCTGAGTCCGCATACCTTCCGACACTCTTTTGCTACGCATCTTATAGAGGGAGGAGCCGATCTGAGGGCCATTCAGGAAATGTTGGGTCACGCTTCAATCACCACCACTGAAATCTATACGCACCTGGACCGGCATTATCTGAGGGATGCGATTTTGCAATTTCACCCGAGGTCATAATTAGTCTTGTCTTCGGGCTCCTTTTTCCTGA
>JABDFU010000090.1:376-2816 GCA_013286385.1 Bacteroidota bacterium | reverse complement strand
AAATAGCTCAGAGCCTTCGCTGGGCCGATTTGCCAAAGAAAAAATCAACAACCCTAACTGGCCTCCTTTTCGCCGACGAATATCAGGTAAGCGGAAAAACCACTTTTAAAGAAGAGTTCGTAACTTGCGGAGGAGTACGTCTGAAGGAGATTGATTTCAAAACCATGGAAAGCCGTAAAATTCCTGGTTTGTATTTTGCCGGAGAAGTACTGGACATCGATGGAATTACCGGAGGATTTAATTTTCAAAATGCCTGGACAACGGGCTGGATAGCAGCAAACGCCATATGTCAAACAAACAACTAAAAAACAGGCAACTAAAAGAACCTGAATTAAGCGACAAGGACTTAGGCTTCGGAGAACGAAGTTCTCATGGAAAACGTGCCCTTAATAAGGACGGAACATTTAATGTAATCCGCAGGGGAATCCCTCTTCTCAATTCCTTTGAAACCTATCACAGGCTGATTTCTATGTCCTGGATGAAATTCAACATGTATGTTCTCCTGCTTTATTTTATAAGCAACATTATTTTTGCCGGAATATATCTGCTGGTCGGAATTGAGGGATTACAGGGGATTATTGGAAACACCTGGATGGACCAATTCTACGAGGCCTTTTTCTTCAGCGCACAGACCCTGACCACGGTAGGATACGGTCGGGTAAGCCCTGTCGGCCATGCAGCCGGGGTAGTTGCGGCCATTGAATCGATGGCCGGCCTGCTGGGTTTTGCCCTGGCCACAGGACTTCTTTACGGACGCTTTTCAAGACCTGAAGCGAGAATCAAATACAGCGAGCATGCCGTGATCGCTCCGTATAAAAAAGGGACCGCCTTTATGTTCAGGATTGTCAACGAACGAAAAAACCAGCTCATTGAAGTTGAAGCAGCCCTTTCGATGGGCATGCGCAAGGAAACAAACTCTAATCACAGATCCTTTTACAATTTAAAACTCGAACTGACCAAGATTAATTTCTTCCCTCTGAGCTGGACCATCGTTCATCCGATAGACGAGGACAGCCCCTTGCACGGAATGACGCAGCACGAATTCACTACCAGCGAGATCGAATTTATTTCGCTGATCAAAGCCTTTGACGACACCTTTTCTCAAACCGTATATGCACGCAGTTCTTACCGCGCTCACGAAGTGGTCTGGGGAGCAAAATTCCTGCCGATGATTGAATACGGCCCCCATTCCACGATTCTGAATATTGACAAAATAAATGAAATGGAAAAGACTGAATTCCCCCCGGCAATTTGACGATAAGACTTGTTTTTAATACTTTCGTAGGCAGTAAAACCACAGACCTAAATATAAGAAACACAAAAATAAATACAGATGAAAGTAACCGTAGTAGGCGCTGGTAATGTAGGAGCAACCTGTGCTGATGTAATCGCTCACAAAGAACTGGCCAATGAACTGGTTCTAGTTGACATTAAAGAAAATTTTTCTGAAGGAAAAGCCCTGGATATCTGGCAGACTTCGCCGATAAACATGTATGATACCCGGATCAAGGGATCGACTAACGATTACAGCAAGACTGCCAATTCTGAAGTCGTGGTTATTACATCGGGACTGCCGCGCAAACCGGGTATGAGCCGGGATGATTTGATTTCAACAAACGCAGGCATCGTTAAATCAGTTACCGAAAACATCATCCGCTATTCTCCGAATGCCAAAATCATCGTCGTTTCAAATCCATTGGATGTGATGACCTATTGCGCCTACCTGACTTCCAAGGTAGATTCAAAGCGCGTGTTCGGCATGGCCGGCATTCTGGATACGGCCCGTTACAAAGCCTTCCTGGCGGAAGCATTGGATTGTTCTCCAAAAGACATACAAGCCGTTTTAATGGGTGGCCATGGCGATACCATGGTTCCCCTGCCCCGTTATACAACAGTCGGTGGGATCCCGGTAACAGAATTAATAGCAAAAGACAAACTGGATGCTATCATCGATCGCACCAAAAAAGGCGGAGGAGAAATCGTCAACCTGCTCGGAACCTCTGCCTGGTATGCTCCGGGAGCTGCGGCTGCCCAAATGGTCGAGTCTATTGTCCGCGACCAGAAACGCATTTTCCCGGTTTGCGCCTGGCTTCAGGGAGAATACGGCATGAAAGATGTTTACCTTGGCGTACCTGTAAAGCTTGGCAAAAACGGTATCGAACAGATCATCGAACTGAAACTGAACGAAGAAGAAAAAGCTTTGCTCAACTCTTCAGCCAAAGCCGTAAAAGAGGTGATGGCTGTTCTGGACAACATGAACAGCGCAGCCGTAAGCAAATAGATTGGACACATCCTACATACTGAATCACCTGGGCGAGAACCGAGAGGATTATTTCAACGCGGTCTCCCCTCCCCTGATTCAAAGTTCTAATTTCTGTTACAAGGATGTAAAATCTTTTCGTCAGGCAATTGAAAATGAATTTGAGGCGCCTCTTTATAC
>JABDFU010000090.1:0-366 GCA_013286385.1 Bacteroidota bacterium | reverse complement strand
TCTTTATACAAGAGGCTGCAACCCCACTGTTACGATCCTGAGAAAAAAGCTGGCCGCGCTTGAAGGCGCGGACCAAGCACTCGTTTTTGCCAGCGGAGCCGCAGCAATGGCTGCTGCTGTGATGTCCTGCGTAAAAGCAGGTGATCATGTGATTTGCGTGAACAAGCCTTATTCCTGGACGAATTTTCTGTTGAATAACTACCTGATCCGGTACGGAGTTACGGTAACCATGGTGGACGCAGCATATCCGGGAAACGTTGAAAAGGCAATCCGACCGGATTCGAAACTGATTGTTCTGGAAAGTCCCAATACATTTACGTTTGAACTTCAGGATCTGGAGGCAATGGCCGGCATTGCAAAAAAGAA
>JABDFU010000089.1 GCA_013286385.1 Bacteroidota bacterium | reverse complement strand
AATCAGTCGAATACGCTTCCGGACGATTATCAACAAATACCCGTTCACGCGGAAACAAGGCCAAAATTAAATAACCTCCGATATCATAATTGTTAAAAACAGGACCCTCGAGCTGAAGCGATTTAAAAAACCTGGATGAATTTTCCATCCGGGGATACAGTCCGAACCCCGAATTCTGCTTTTGGAATGAAAGATACGTGTCCGGGCTGGCAGCACTTGCAAGAAAAAGAAAAGCCGAACAGATCAGGGCTGCCAGACGCATCTTCCGTTGGGTTACGGGTTGCAACAGCTTGATTCCATCAAACAGAAGTACAGGGCAAAAAGCCAGAATAAAATAGGCTGCGACCGGTATCCCCCGTATAGCCCGGAAAGCGAGAATACAAAAAACAAGAAGGCACAGCAGTTCGCTGCAATACTTTTTTAAATCCGGACGTCTTTTATAGCCCAGATAAAACGCAATAAAAAGAACAATCAACGTGACAAATTCAAAGTGCAGGTAAACCGCATCACCAAACCTGTGCTGCATAAAGACTACGCTTTGATTTTCGGCAATCCTGTACGCGTAATTGTGAAAAATGGTAAGGGGGACAAGGGCTCCGTCGAGTCCTGCCGGATTTACAAGGCATGCAACAAGAGCCAGCCCCATCAGCAATCCGAAATTTTTAGCGGACGTTTTTTTCAGGATCATATCCTGAATCCAATAAATGGCAATAAGCAACAGTCCCATTGAGAAAAAAAGATGAAGATTTACCCAAAGCAGCTGCAGCAAAGGGATCACAATCAGCAGTTTTCCAAATGCCAGCCTGCCGGCTTTATACCGGTCAAACAAATAAACATAGATTCCCAGCAAAAGCATACTAAAAAGCTCCGGCCGTATCTCGACCCGGGCAGCCGCAAGAGGAAGACAAATCAGAAAAAAAAGAAAGGCCAGATACGTGTGGCTGCGTTTTTCAGCAATACGGTAAAAAAGGAAAACCGTAATGGAGGTAACAAGACAATAAAAAACCGAAAGCCCTTTGAAGCCCATCAGCTTGTAAATCAGATACAGCAAAACTCCGCTTCCCCAATGGTGATTAATCACCCTGAAATCAGGTTCGGTGTACGAATACTGATTTGTTGAAAGGGGCCTGAAGTTTTGAAAAAATAGTTTACCGTTTTCAAGGTGACGACCCAGATCTGCATTGACAAACACAATTTTTTGGGCAAACACCACAAATGTCAAAATCACTGCAAGAGCAGCTAAAAAAAAACGCACCAACGGTTTAGCCTGGATCATTTCCTGCACGGTTTTCGAAAACTTTTGTTTTAAATATAGTTATTTTCTATATTGTGGCTAAATTCCGGAACATTATGACTGCTTCAGCTAAAAAACTTCTGCTCGCTTTTTTCTCCTTCCTCCTGATCGCATCCGGATTTGCCAGGCACGGTGGAACCGAGGGGTACAAAAAAGCATTCGGAGTTCGCGGTGGTCCTCTGTACGGACTGACTTTTAAGGATTTTGTCGCACCCCGATGCGCCATTGAACTTATTGCAGGTCAGGAATGGAAAGGCTATTCCCTGACAGCGCTTTTTGAATATGAGAAAGAATTTTTATCAGCCAACAGCTGGTTTTGGATAGTCGGAGGAGGACTATGCGGCGGCGCCTACCGGGAGCAATATTATTTTCAAGGTTCGAACTACGCCACCAATGGCACTTTTTTAGGCGCTCCTGGAGTTGCCGGGATAATCGGCATTGAATACCGGGTCAGGGTTATTCCGTTAACCATCACGCTCGATTTTAAACCTTACGTACTTTACCCGGCTTCAAGGAATCCTTATGACGCTGCTTTGTCACTTCGTTATATTTTTAAATAAATTATCCTATCTTTGTCCATTCCAGAGGCTTACCCGAACAGGTGGGCTTTCTTCGTTTTTAGTTGGCAGCAGCAAACCGGTAGTTAACAGAATCACATTAACAGAATCACATTAACAGAATCGAATTTAACCGCATCAAAGATGAACGCAGAAAAAAAGATTCGCATTGCAATACAGAAATCAGGCCGGCTTTTTGAAGATTCCATCGGCATACTGAAGGAATGCGGCATAGACATCAATACAGGACTGAATAAACTGAAAGCAGAAGCTTCTAACTTTCCAATGGAAGTTTTTTTCCTGAGGGATGACGATATTCCCCAGTACGTTCAGGACGGAGTGGCCGATATCGGTATCGTGGGAGAAAATGTACTGATCGAAAAAAACAAAAATGTAAAAAAAGTTGAGCAGTTGGGATTTGGCAAATGTCGTTTGTCAATCGCTTTACCAAAAGGCAAAACGTACAAAGGTCCCGGTGATCTCCAGGGTCTGAAAATTGCCACAACCTATAAGACGATTCTCGCCGGATTTCTGAAGAAAGAAAAGATAAAAGCTGAAATTCATGAAATCAGCGGGTCGGTAGAGATTGCCCCCGGAATCGGACTGGCCGATGGCATCTGTGATCTGGTAAGTTCGGGCAGCACCTTGTTCATGAATGGCCTGAAAGAGGTTCAGGTTATCTTAAAATCGGAGGCTGTCCTGATCCAGAACAAAGAGCTGAAAAAAGATCAGCTCGATTTGCTGAGCAAACTGGTATTCAGACTCCAGGCGGTAAAAAAATCAAAAAAAAACAAATACATTTTGCTGAACGCACCCAACAAAAATCTGGACAGGATTGTAAAAATATTACCCGGAATGAAAAGCCCGACAATTTTGCCTCTGGCCGAGAAGGGCTGGAGCTCGGTACATTCAGTGGTACACGAAGACGAATTCTGGGAAATTATAGAGGCCCTGAAAGCAAATGGAGCGCAGGGGATACTCGTGATTCCAATAGAAAAGATGATTGTATAGCTGGTTAAAGAGTTCGGGAGTTAAAGAAACTGATTCAATATGATAACAACAAGGTACCCATCAAAAGAAAGCTGGCATGAGCTGTTAAAAAGGCCCGCCCTTTCTTTTGCCGAACTGGAACCCAGGGTTGCCGCTATATTGGCCGACATAAGGGTTAACGGGGATGATGCGGTCAAGCGCTACGGA
>JABDFU010000088.1:1770-3269 GCA_013286385.1 Bacteroidota bacterium | reverse complement strand
TTACGGTACCCATTATTCCGGGTCTTAAAATACTGACCACAAAAAAACAAAGCAGCGTTTTACCCAAGTTGTTCAATATCGATATACCCCAGGATTTTCTTGAACAAATCGAAAAATGTTCGACCGATGCCCAGGTCAAAGAAGCCGGGGTAGAGTGGTGCATCAATCAAAGCAAGGAATTGATCAAATTTGGGGTGCCCTGCCTTCATTTCTATACCATGGGCCAAAGCGATACGATTAGAAAAGTCGCAACAGCAGTTTTCTAATGATTCCCCTATTTTAATGATTTCCATCAAGGCCTGACCTGATTCAGGTCATTTTGAACGGGTGGCCGGCTTCCTAAATTCGCTTCAGAAAATAGTTTTTTTGGACCGTTATTTAAAACACATCTCTATGCAAGCGTTGCGTTATTCTATTCTTATTTTCGTTGCTGCGGTCCTGATAGAGGGCTGTAATGAAAATGCAGGAGTTAATCAGGAAACCGTACAAATCGGAAAAAAACTGGACTCCCTGTCGGCTTTGTCCTCAAGAAAGGATTCTCTGATCAATACCTTTCTTTCTGCATTTACGGAAATCGAAAATAATCTGGTGAGTATTAAACAGCACGAATCATCGCTTACTATCCAGTCGAAAGGTACCGCCGAATCAAGCAGTACGATAAAGGATGAGGTTTTGAAAAATGTCAATAGCATTAATGATCTCATGGATCAAAACAGGAAGAAAATCAATTCTTTGAATTTAATTGTTAAGCAGGATAATTCTAAAATAGACCAGTTGAAGGGTTTGGTTTCTGTTCTGGTTAGTCATATTAATGATAAAAATATGGATTTGATTTCAATGAATAGGTTGTTGCTTGAAAAAATGAAAGTTTCGGCGCAGCTCAATACGGCGATGATAGATTTGGGAATTCAAGGTATTGAAAAAAGTGATACTATTAATCAGCAAAAGAAGGAACTTGATGAAAATTCCAAAGAGTTGGATCGTGCGTATTCAGCATTCGGTATTGATATTGTTCCCGAAGAAATGCCTTCTTTTCCGGGTGGCGATGTTGCCATGCAGGAGTTTATTAAAAATAACATTCGTTACCCTGACAAAGAAAAAAAAGATAAAATTTCGGGTAGGGTCTTTGTGGAATTGATTGTTGAAAAGGATGGAAGCTTGAGCAATCTGCATATAAAGAGAGATGTGCCCGGTGGACCCGGTCTTAGCCAGGAAGCTTTACGGTTAATTGATTCTATGCCCAAATGGATTCCCGGAAAAGAAAAAGGCAAAAAAGTAAGAGTGGATTTGGTGCTTCCTATCAGTTTCCCGTAGGTTTTGGCTGGTTCTTGTATTGTTGTTGCAGTTGCTGTACAAGTTTTTGTCTTTCTTCGGGCGTCATGTTTTGAATTTCGGCAGGACTTGGCATGTTCCCCTGCCCATAGGCGGCATTTGTATCTGATTTTTTGTAATCGGACGGAACCTGGAATTTATCAGCAGAGTAATCTCTTTTTTCCATC
>JABDFU010000088.1:0-1760 GCA_013286385.1 Bacteroidota bacterium | reverse complement strand
CCTAATTAATTCAATGGTCACAGAACCCTCGTGACCGCTTTCGGTTTTGTACAAAACTTTTACCGCGAAACCGTCGGCTTTCGCATCAGCGAGCGCCTGATAGAGTTTGTCATTTCCCATGTATTTCTGATTGTGAGGCCGATATTTGGTAAATTCAGGAATGTCTGTCGTGGTCCAGAGCTCATAGCTGGTTTTTCCCTGCTTGACACTCACATGGGTACAATTGTAGTTTTGAATTTTTTCTTTTCCCAAAACTTTGACTTCGCAATCCTGGTTCTCTTCTTTGGATTTGTCCTGAGGAGTGGAGGCGATTTCTTTATAGGTTTTAGCTGTTTCATTCAGTTGAAAACGGGTATTGGGTTTGTCTTTTTGAGTAAGGACAACCAGACTCATTTTGCCAGAGGGCAGGGAGGGCATGTTGATGTTCGTTTCGGTACGTGAGTTTCCGTCCATTGTATAAACGGCTACGGTACCCGTCATGTTTTTATCGCTGCTGAGCTTGTATTCGACGTGAGCGCCATTCTGTGCGAAAAGGGCTGCTGCCGATAAGCAGCAGCATAGTGTGTAAAGAAGTTTGGTCATGGTATGGGTTTTGAGAATGTGGCTGCAAATTAGGGAAAAAGAGCTAATAATTCGTATAATTGTAAAGAACATTACTCCGTTGAAAACGACCACCTATAAATTTGTGAATAATTGCTGGGACCAAACGTATGCCGCCGCTATATCGGCGGATGAGGTGGCTTTATTGCTTTACCGCTCGAACTGTTTGGGCGCTGATTTACGCCTGACCAATTATGGTGGAGGAAATACCTCCTGCAAGGTCATCGAAAATGATCCACTGACAAACATAGGGAAAGAAGTATTGTGGGTCAAAGGTTCGGGAGGCGATTTGGGAACGATTAAAAGAAACGGATTGGCTGCCTTGTACCTTGATCGTTTGCTGAATCTTGAATTGCTGTACAAAGGAATTGAATCCGAAGATCAAATGGTTAAGTTGTTTCCGCATTGTATCTTCAGCATCGACTCCCGTACACCTTCAATTGATACGCCTTTGCATGGTTTTCTGCCGTTTAAACACATCGATCATTTGCATCCCGATTCTGTTATTGCAATTGCTGCATCGAAAAACGGGAAGAAAATTACGGAAGAATTATTTAAAGGAGAAATTGGGTGGATCCCATGGCAAAGGCCGGGTTTTGATCTGGGCTTGAAACTAAGAACCTATGTAGAGCAGAATCCCGGATGCAGAGGCCTTATTCTTGCTTCTCATGGTTTGTTTACCTGGGGAGCTACCGCACATGAAAGTTATCTGAATACCCTGGATGTAATTGAGAAATGTTCTGAATACATAAACCTGAAAATGCTGAAAAAAGCCTCGGTTTTTGATGGCGCCAAATTAAAAGGCCTTGATAAAGAAGAACGAATGAAACAGGCTGCGAATCTCGCTCCGGTTCTGAGGGGATTGTGTTCGGATGCAGACGGGAGGACGGGTCAAAGCAGACCGGCAGGACAGGAAAGAATGATCGGTCATTTTACGGATGATCCTTCGGTGCTTGAATTTGTCAATTCAAATGATCTGGGCAGGCTGGCGCCAATGGGGACCAGTTGTCCCGATCATTTTCTGAGAACAAAAATTCGCCCGCTTGTACTTGATTTGTCTCCTGAGGAAAACCTGGAAGATGCAGAAGTTGTCAAGCAAAAGCTTCTGCCGGTTTTTGAAAAATACAGGACCTTTTACAAAAAATACTATGATACCTGCA
>JABDFU010000087.1 GCA_013286385.1 Bacteroidota bacterium | reverse complement strand
GCTTGAGTTGCTATCCGGTTTCGAAGATAGCCAAAGCAAAACCTCCATGAAACAACTGGTCAACTACACAACCGAACGAAAAAAATAAACCGATGATGAACCCCTTCAAAACTGCTTTTTTAGCTCTGACGTTTACTGCGGCGCTGCTGGTCATGCTTGGCTCCTGTAAAAATAAAACGGATGGCAAAGCTTCTGAAGCCCCCAAACCCGATTCGTTGGGCTTCAGTCCTCCTGCGAATGATCCCTTTATCAAGAACGGAGAAGAAAAAGTCAGATATCCCGACGGAGCCTTGCAGATGCAGGGCAGCTATGTCAAAAATAAAAAAGACGGAAACTGGTTCAGCTGGTACAGCGATGGTAAGCCCTGGAGTGAAACATCGTTTGATAACGGAGTTAAAAACGGCCCCACAAAAACCTGGTACGAAAACGGCAAGCTAAGGTATACCGGTCAATACAAGAACGATGCCCAGGCCGGAGTCTGGAAATATTATCTGGAAACCGGGGAGTTGGGGCAGGAAGTGGATTATGATAAGAAGAAAAGCGATTAGCCATTGTTCAGCGATTCGCTATTCGCTCTTTTCAATTCGCTATAGCTTCTTGAATCCTACAAGAATCGAAACGCAACCTTCGGGAATGATCCTGGTTGGAGCATCGGAAGCAGGCACATCTACCGCCACAATCAGTTGTTGGGTTGAAGTTACATTAAAATCCCAGGTTTTGCTGTCCGATTTTTTACTGTTGTACAATTCTTTTTTATCCGCGTCCAGCACTTTAAAATTCACATCGCCCAAAACACCTTCGGCACAAACCATCAGACGGTAATTCTGGCCGGCATAAAAAGTCATTTGTATTTCTGCTGTTTCGCCGGGAGCAAGGCGGGCGCTATTGAATTCTCCGTTCTGGGTGTAGGGAGAAAGCTGAGGGAAACATTGTTTTTTTGCCACCGACCGGCATTGTCCTGAAGCCGTAAAACCAAAAGCAGTTAAAAAGCCGATAACGCATATAACCGTACGAAGGACTCTTTGCATTCCTTTTTAGTTTATTTGGTAATTTTTGCCCTCAGGATTTCAATCTTATCAGAAATGGCTTTAAGTTGTTCGGGGGTGATGTTTAGCTTGCTCTTGCTGCCAATCGTTGTAATTCCTGTTTTGGGATCTTTCGAAGATTCTGAAGGTGATTTCACAAGACTGATCTGATCAAAAACTGTTTTCAAATCAATAAGGTCCTTGTAAACATCAGCTATGGTGGCGTCAAAATCATAACGCTTGAGCATTTTCACCAGATTTTCCAGCGTGAATTTCTGCTCAGCAATGCGTGTTGTAATCTCAGCATTTTTACTTGAGGACTGCAATTTTGTGGCAATGTAAACAGCCTCAATCCATCCTCCTGCAATAATGAGGGATGAGGTTCCCGGACGCTCACTGTCCTTTAAATAAGAATCAGCCTGCCAAAACGATTCTGAAATAATGCCCAGCAGGGAGTCTCTGTTGTTTTTATTTGCATCCAGACGATTGGCCGTTTCTTCCCCGAAGGCGTTACTGATACCCAGTCCATTGGCGAGGTTGTTGGCACATTTAAGATAAATCATGCTCTCCTGGGTCTGGTCGTAAATGCTGGTAAAACTCAGGTCGGTTCCGTATACGCCCAGATTCAGCGCTTTGCTGCCTGTGGTGGTATATTTTGGTACATTCTGAATGTCATTCAGAAAATCTTTGTTGTAAGGAACTCCGGTTTTCTGGATAAGGGATGCTGTTTCGATAGGGGAGGGTACCGAGTAAAAAATGGTCTGAACCAGCGTGTCTTTACCGGAGGACGAAGTACCTGATTTTTCTTCTCCGGTTCCATTGTCGACATCCTGTTTCCCTGAATTTCCGCAACTTGTAAGTCCCGCAGTCAGTACCAGCAAAGAAACAAAACCGGTAAAAACCGGCCTCCTACGTATTGAAATCATAATGAATTATTTTACAAACAAATATAACAATATCAGGGTAATTAAATGTGCAAAGCGAAGGTTTTTGATGAGCTTTCGCCTGATTCGAGTAAATCATGTACGGCCCGGACTAGTGCCTTGTCGTCGTACCCACATTCCCTGTATAATTCTTTTTGTTCCCCGTGTTCCACAATTGTATCCGGTATACCGAGCCGTTTTACCTGGGCCGAGTAACCATTGTCTGCCATGAATTCAAGTACTGCACTTCCCATTCCTCCCATAATGCAGCCATCCTCAACGGTAATTATTTTTTTGAACTGTCCGAAAACTTCATGTAAAAGCGCTTCATCAATTGGTTTTACAAAACGCATATCGTAATGCGCTATGCTCATTCCGACTTTGGCCAGTTCATTTATTGCCTTTACCGCATTATTTCCAATGGTTCCGATTGAAAGAATGGCCAGGTCGTGGCCTGAAGTCAGTTTGCGGCCTTTGCCAATTTCTATTTTGCTGAATGGCGTTTTCCAGTTCGGCATTACGCCGTTTCCTCTGGGATAACGTATCGAAAAAGGTCCCGAACATTCATCCAGCTGAGCGGTATACATCAGATTTCTCAATTCTTCCTCGTTCATGGGCGCCGAAACCACCATATTGGGAATGCATCTGAAATAGGCCAAATCATAAGCTCCGTGATGTGTGGGGCCATCCGCTCCCGCGAGACCTCCTCTGTCAAGGCAAAAGACAACATGAAGATTCTGCAGGGCCACATCGTGTATCACCTGGTCATAGGCGCGCTGCATAAAAGTCGAATAAATATTGCAAAAAGGAATCAGGCCCTGAGTTGCCAGACCGGCAGAAAAAGTAACGGCATGCTGTTCGGCGATTCCAACATCAAAAGCTCTGTTCGGCATAGCCTTCATCATTATGTTCAGGGAACATCCGCTGGGCATGGCCGGAGTAATCCCCATTATTTTCTGATTTTTTTCTGCCAGTTCGAGCAAGGTATGGCCGAAAACATCCTGGTATTTCGGCGGTTGGGGTTCAGTCGGAACAACCTTGATCAGTTTGCCGGTATCTTTATCGAACAATCCGGGAGAGTGCCAAACGGTCTGGTCTCCTTCCTCTGAAAATTTGTACCCCTTTCCTTTGGTGGTCAGGCAATGAAGTATTTTCGGCCCCGGAATGTCTTTCAGATCTTCCAGCAATTTTTTTACGCGAATGACATCGTGTCCGTCAACCGGCCCGAAATAGCGGAACTTAAGCGATTCAAATAAATTGCTGTGGTTCAGAAAAGAGGTCTTGATTGCATTTTCGACATTGGAAGCAATTTCCTGGGCGTTGGGACCGAATTTGCTGATCTTGCCAAGCAGTTTCCAGACATCGTCTTTTACCTTGTTGTAGGTATGCGAAGTCGTAATGTCGGTCAGGTATTCTTTCAGGGCGCCTACATTCGGATCGATGGACATGCAATTGTCA
>JABDFU010000086.1 GCA_013286385.1 Bacteroidota bacterium | reverse complement strand
ATTACAATACGTACCGCGCTAAACGCGGTCTCCCTTATTATTCGCTTTCACAGGCCATTAAGCACAAGGTGAAGTCGGCTGTTTCCTTTATGGATGACTTCGAAAATCAGCTGGCCGAAGTGGCACGGATTCAGAAGTGCGACGGAATTATCTGCGGACATATTCACAAGGCTTCGGATAAAATGATTAAGAATGTTCATTACCTGAATTCAGGGGATTGGGTTGAATCGCTTACCGCACTGACCGAAGACTTCGACGGGAAATGGAGTATTGTTAAATACGAAGACTGGCTGAGTGAATTTAATAGTGCAAAGTCAGAGGAGTCTGAAGCACAGCAGTCTGAGAAAAAACAGGGTATACCACTAGGTACTGCCGGGCAGGAAAAAGAGAAGCCGGGAGATTTTACTGATCTGCAAAAAGCGTCCTGAAGACCATGTATACGTCCTAAAAATTAACTTATGGCAAGCCCGAAAAAAAAGTTTTTGTTTGTTGTGCAGGGTGAAGGCAGGGGACACATGACCCAGAGTATTGCCATGCAAAGCATTATACTGAATGCCGGCATGGAGGTGTGTGGTGTTTTAATCGGTAAGAGTCCTCAGCGTAAAATCCCTGATTTTTACCTGGAGAAAATAAAGGCGCCGATAACGCCCATTGAGAGTCCCAATTTTGTGACTGATGCCAAGATGAAATCCATACGGATGTTTCCTTCGGTTGTGAAAAATATTCAGAATTTCGGAACCTTCAGGAACAGCCTGAGAATAATTGATGAAAAAATCAAGGAGTATAAACCCGATGTGATCGTTAATTTTTACGATCCGCTGATCGGATTGTATTATCTGTTTAACAAACCGAAAATACCGATGGTTTGTGTTGCACATCAATACCTGATGAATCATCCGGAATTTGAGTTTCCGAAAGGATTTCTGATGGACCGGATCAGCCTTAAGTTTTACACGAATTTAACGGCGCATGGGGCTACGAAGCGTCTGGCATTGTCGTTTTATCCTTTTCAGGACAGCGAACGTGAGCATGTGTATGTTATCCCGCCTCTGCTGAGGGATGAAGTTTTCTCTCAAAAACCTACAGCGGGAAATTATATTCTGGTTTACCTGGTGAACAGCGGATACCTGGAAGATATTATTGCGTGGCACGAAAAAAACAGTGAGGTTGAAGTCCACTGTTTCATTGACAAGAAAAGCGAACATGATGTAGAACAGTTTCATGATAAGTTGTTTTTTCACAAGATTAACGACCAGAAGTTTCTGGCCATGATGGCCGGCGCCAAGGGACTGGTGAGCACAGCGGGTTTCGAATCGGTTTGCGAGGCCATGTTTCTGGGAAAACCTGTTTTTATGGTTCCGGTTGAAGGTCATTTTGAGCAGTACTGCAATTCCCGCGACGCCTTTAAAGCTGGCGCGGGAATTTACGATAAGGGATTTCACATTACCCGTTTTTTGAACTATCTTGCAGGCTACAGAAACACCAGTGATAATTTCAAAAACTGGGTGAATCAGTCACGCAATAAAACCATTGAGCAGTTAAAGAGCGTTTTATGACAGAAACCAGCAATAAGACAGAAGCCGTCAGGAAACGCGCGGCGATCATCGTAAATCCCATCTCAGGAGGAAAAGACAAGAAGCCGGTTCTGGAAATTATCCGCCAGTATTTCCCCGCAACAATCGATTACGATATTATTATATGGGAACGTCCCGAGCAGAAGGATGAGATCATCCGGAAAATAAGGGAACGCAACTACGATATTGTTGTCGCGGCGGGAGGCGATGGTACCATCAACCAGGTTGCCCATGCCATCAAAGAGACCAATAGTGCATTGGCAATTATACCATTGGGGTCTGGTAACGGTTTTCAAATGCAAACTGAACGCTGGGCATTCCGGCAACAGCCGGTATCGATATCGAATCCTTTCTCCATTGACTTGGTCCCGAAGGCGACCAGCAGGCAACACTGCCTGCACCGGTAAAATAGGGCGTAACAGTGGCAAGTTTTACACCACCCTTGACGTACACATTGTTCCAGGTGTTTCCGCAATCAATTGAATAATAAACGGCAAGAGTATCGGTAAAGATTCCCATGCCGCTAAATGAACAAGGGTCGTAAGCAACCTCAAAGGTAACGGCAGCACCTATTGAAGCAGCTGTAAAATTATAGGCGGTGGTAATGAAACGCCCGACCATTCCGGTCATGTTGCCCGATCCGTCACCGTCGCAGTTATTGTAACCGATACTTTGGTCACCGGCAAAAGAAACTCCGTTTACAATCTGCCAGGAAACCGATCCGTTGGGATTCGAATACGTCCATCCCGGAGGCAATGTCGAACTTCCTTCAAAACCCTCCACTACAGGAACCGCAGACCCAATGCTGTTATCGAAAAAGGTCATGCGAATGCTATCGTTCGAGTGATTGCCATCCGCCAGCCCGTTTGGCATACTGGTATAACAATTAATCACGTGTGCACCTGCAGCAGTGGTGAGCATTGCAAGCGTATCCGTCACCGAAGCTCCGGGATCCAGCATTCCGGCCCAGCTCTGGCTGACCACTGCCCCGCCGTCAACGGTATAATCAAGTGTACAGGATTTTATAGTATCTATTCCATAATTTGCAAAGGTTACCACTACGCCCACGGTATTGTTACAGCTCCCGGAGGCGCCAGGTGAACGTATTGCTGAAACACCGGCGTCCGTATTAGATCTTGGAGGAGGTTCAATGCCAATCAGCGCTTCTTCTCCGGTTGAAAAATTGTAAATCGACGGAGTGAGCGAATTGACCGGGTAATAACCGTCATCTTCGCCTCCCCATCCCCAGTTCATATGCAGGAAGTTGTTGGCATCGTATCCGTCACATACCCAGGTATGCCCTCCGTTTTTGGGATCATCTCCTACATACTGAACGAGCCTGCCATTGTTCAGTTCATTTTCAATTACATTAATCCATGCGGTGGAATCACTGGCGGCGTTGTAAGGTGCTTTTGAACGCTGCAGGCCCTGAATAGTTTTCGCATTGTACCCGAAGTATTTAACATACGAATGCTGGGCACAGATGCTGTCATCAGCTGTAATCACATAGGCTCCGCTTCCTGTAGGACTGTAATCCATATCTACGCTTACACCGCACTGAAACATCAGGGTTGCCACATCCGTGTTCGAAGAATCCAGGTTCAGGGGCATATTGGGCCAGTTGTAACTGGTAGCTCCGTAATTTGAGCTTAAAGTACCGTAGTCATTTGAAAATCCACTGGCCTTGCAATCACAATACGAACTCGACCCTGTTCCCCTGGGAGGATAGCTCCAGTAACGCATAATCTGAGCCATGGCTGTTGCAACGCATCCGGTTACCGAACCTCCGGGACACAGATCATTGTAATAAGGACTCTGGTTCCAGGTTGTGCTGGCCAAAGGAGAAACGCTGGTTACCATAGCCCCCACGTTCTGCTTATTCCTATTGCTTTGATACGCATTCCACTTACTGGTAATATCAGCAGTCGGAGCAATACGGGCGGCCTTAATGGCCATCAGTTCATTTTTACGCTTGCCCAGCCACAGGCCGACTG
>JABDFU010000085.1 GCA_013286385.1 Bacteroidota bacterium | reverse complement strand
ACGACGGGGACAGTGCGGGTATTAAAGCCAGTTTCAGAGGTATTGACATGGTTTTGCAGGAGGGAATGAATGTGAAGGTGCTGTTGTTTCCGGACGGGGATGACCCGGATTCGTATTCGAAAAAGGTGGGCACGGAAGAGCTTACAACATTCATTAAAAAAAACAGCAAGGATTTCATCACTTTTAAAACCATGCTGCTCTATGCAGATGTGGAGCATGACCCCATTAAAAAAGCCAACCTGATCAGGGAAATTGTGGAGAGTATTGCTGTGATTCCGGAGGCCATACACCGTTCGGTATACATCAAGGAATGCAGCCGGCTGATGGATATGGACGAGCAGGTGTTGCTGAATGAATTGAACAAGATCAGGAGAAAAGCTGGAAATCAGTCTGAGCAGGGGAGGAGTGCTGAAGCGCAGGAGCACTTAAAGGATACAGAGACGATGGCCGCGAAAGAAACGCGGCCTGATCATGAGGTCAGTTTGCTGGAACATCAGGAACGGGATATTATACGATTGCTGCTGAATTTCGGAGACCGGACGGTTTTTCTGACCCAGGAGGATGAAGACGGAAAGCCGGTTGAGACTTCGGTTGCCGTTGCTGAACTTATTTTGCATGAGTTGTCTGAGGATGTAATTGTTTTTGAAAATCAGAGTTACCAGTATATTTATTCGGCGTATTCGGATGGGTTTCAGAAGGGTTCCTGGCCGGACATGAACTTTTTTATCAATAAAGACGACCTGGTTATCAGTAAGGTGGTGATTGATCTGATCAGCAGTCCTTATACTCTGGCCAAATGGGATCAGCACCATATTCTGGTTCAGAAAGAGGAGGATATACTCAAACGTTCTGTTTACAGCGCGGTGTATTCTTTTAAGTCGAAACATGTTGAGAAACTGCTGCATCAGACGGCTCAGGAAATCAAGTCAGCAGAAACGGATGAAAAACTTTTTGAGCTGATGCAGAAGCAGAAGCAACTGATCGAGGCGAAGAAGCATTTCAATCAGTTATTGGGAAGGATTATAGTACATTGATGGAAGAGTCACTTCAGGAAAATACACACGAAGACAAGCGTTTTGATAAAATCAATTACCAGGAAAAGATTGTAAAGGGCAGAATATTTGAAGGCTGCAGTTTTACCGGTTGCGATCTGAGCAAGACGGCCTTTCTGAACGGCCGGTTCAGCGACTGTGTTTTTACGGATTGCAACATGAGCCTGGTAAAGCTGGGCAATTCGGGCTTTGCGAACAATCAGTTCAAGGGCTGTAAGTTGCTGGGCATTCATTTCAGCGAGTGCCAGGATTTTCTGTTCAGCGTTTCTTTTGAAAACTGCCTACTGGATTACGCTTCTTTCCTGGGAAAGAGCATGCCCAGGACCGTTTTCAGGGATTGCTCGCTCAGGCAGGCCGTTTTTGCGGGATGCAATCTGAAAGGAGCCGGATTTTATTCCTGTGATCTCAGCGATGCCGAATTCAACGGAACGCTGCTAAATGAAGCCGACTTTCTCACAGCCAGGAATTTTCGGATTGATCCGGAGCTGAATAAGATGGTCAAAGCAAAGTTTTCGGTGTACGGCCTGCCAGGGCTGCTGGAGAAGTATTCCCTTAAAATAGAGCAATAAATAACGCCCATTTTTTGCAGGGGGTAGGGGGGGCAGGTCTTTAGCGAACATGAAGATTTATTGTAAAATGCTAATTCACTTTTTGACGACCCCACTTACCGCAGGCAGGAGACCCTTTGCTTTTCCGAAATCAATTCATCAGTATGAACTTCTTCAGAATGGATGCTTTGTTGTCCAGGCTGAGGCGGATAAAGTACAACCCGGCAGAAAGATTCTGCTTGCCGATGTTCAGGCTGTAATCACCTTCTGTCTGGTATTGGCTAACCAGGTTCATCACCTTGTTGCCCAGCATGTCATAGACTGACAAATCTACATTCTGGTTGCTGCTCATGTGGTAGGTGATGGTAGCACTTTCAGATGCAGGGTTAGGGAATACTTTTAAGGAGTTCAGGGCGAGCTGATTTTCTTCTATTCCCATTGGAACCAATGGAGTTTCTCCAATGGAAATGTCATCAAGGAACATGTTATTCGAATAGGCCGAAGATCCAACTCCGCCTGCTGTAAAGGACCATTTGAAACGAACATTCGATGTTTTCACGTAAGAGGGGAGCGTGTAATTCATGGTTCTCCAAAGAGCCTGAGAACCGGGAACAAAATTTCCGGCTACCGTACCTGCTGTCACCAGATTTGTACCGGAAAGTTTCGCAATCGGATTGTTGGTATTCCAGTTGGCTCCACAATCTAATGAGTAGTAAATGGTAAGGAATTCATAAATATTGGCTGTGTCGTAGGCCTGAGTTGCATAGGAATAGCGGAAGCTCAGGTAAGCGGTTCCGTCTGAGCTCAGATCCATGGAAGGAGTCATGAACTCATCCACGTCTCCGACTCCAAAATCTGTAGGGGTATTTATTTTGAACAGGGTCCCGGCATAGGCATTCATCACAAGTGAATGGGTTCCTGTATATGCAGCATAGGTGTTAACAGTCCATTCGGTTGTATTTCCAGTAAGATTGCTTACGATCCAGTTTGCGGTGTCAAAGGTGGCATAAAACGGGGTGAGACTGGTCTCTGTTGCGGTTTCGAATCCTTCTGTCAGGCCTCCGACGTATTGGGCAGTCGGACTGCTTACATAAACTTGTTTTGTGAGGGAGTCGGAACCGGCAGCGTTGTGTGCAACCAATTTGGCGGTTTGCCATCCGTTGGCTTTAAACGTAACAAGGGGATTTGCTAAAGTTGAGGTTGAAGGAGAGGCATTGCTGAAGGTCCATTCTCTTGACGTTTCGGTTCCCCCCCCAGGATTCATCCCTGAAGGTAACGGAGGATCCGTTGCAGTCGAATGGGGAAACTGTATTGTTATAGAATGAAGCAAAATCTGCTTTAGGCGGACAGGTGGTCGCCACGTAGCCGTTGTTGGTACCTGTGGCAACCAGGTTGAGGGGATTCCAAAGATTGTTTCGCTGAGAAACACCTGATCCAAGTGTAGCCAGCATAGCCAGTTTCTGATCCTGAGTGAACATTTTTTCGCATGTGGAGTATTCCATGTAGTTCTGTACATTTTCAATTGTTCCGCCCGACATGTTGAACACGACATTGCTGACGCCAAATGTGCCGGTTGTTGTATCTTCGGCATTCCAGCCGTAAAACCTGAAGGTGATCGGTTGGTTGATGAAACCAGGATGTGCAGCGGGAAGACTGGATGGCAACACGATAGTGCATCCGGCCGCAGTCAGGTTGGTGTCAATCTGGTAATAGAATACATTGCCCGGTTTTATTTTTACCAGAGAATCGGGGTAAAAGTTTCCGGTTTGTGAATTATAGGATGCCGGAAGGTTGGATGTAAAGTTATCCAGGCTTGAGCGAACAGCAAAGGTTCTGACCCCTGTTGAATCACGCAGGAAATCAAAGCTGACAGAGGTAATACCAATGACTTTACGGTAAGCCGGACTCAGGGTTACTTCGTAATATTTGCCATTGTCAAGACTTCCCGTTAATGCTGAATAGTTATTGTTGCTGTGGTTAACGGCTCCGGTGTCCCATTTTGAAAAGGCAAACCACATGGCCAGGGAAGAATTGGCTGAAATTCCGTTGGCCGAAAAATTACTGAATGAAAGCAGCACAGTGTCGAGTGAAGTGAATCCTATGGGCAAAGCAGGGGCAGTAGAGCTTCCGGAAGTAGT
>JABDFU010000084.1:136-4402 GCA_013286385.1 Bacteroidota bacterium | reverse complement strand
GATAAGTCGTACTAAGGCGTCAGCCTAAATACGACTAAAACTTAATCCCAATCACCAGCACATCGTCCACCTGCTCGAGTTCCCCCTTCCATTTCAGAAAATCCTGCTCGAGTAAATTACCCTGAAGATTCATTGATAAAACCTGCAACGAGAGCAGGGCTTCCTTGAAACGCGTATTGGTTATTTTTTTTCCTTTCGGGCCGCCGAACTGATCGGCATATCCGTCTGTAAACAAATAGACCGCATCTCCCTTTTTAAGTTTTATTTTGTTTGCACTGAATACGGCCACTCGTCCCTGCTGATCGCCACCAATAGATCGTTTATTGGGAACAATTTCCTCCAATTTAAACTTTTTATCTGCCGGATTTTCATCCGTGCTGTTTACAATATAGAGCGGACGCATGGCACCCGAAAAAGTGAGTTCTTTTGTTTTCAGGTTAATCGTGCAAAGGGCAACATCCATTCCGTCCCTGGCCCCTTCCCCGTTATTGCCCTGTTTCAGCACTTTGCGTATCTCTGCATCCAGCTCATTGAGTATTTTGTCTGTTTCAAGGATTCTTTTCTGAATGACAATTTCATTCAGCAGCGAGGAGCCGATCAGACTCATGAAAGCCCCTGGAACCCCGTGACCGGTACTGTCTGCAACGGCCAGATAAACAAGATCGCCTGCGATGGTAAACCAATAAAAGTCTCCGCTCACCACTTCCCTGGGCTTGAAGAGCAAAAAGGATTCGGGGAAGAGACGAAGTATTTCACCTTTGGGAGGAAGAATAGCATCCTGTATCAATTTTGCATAATTGATACTGTCCATCATGTCCTTGTTTTTCTGACGTATAATCTCTTCGGCTTTTTTTGTTTCGGTCAGGTCTGTATCTACAAATACCAATTTTTTAACCTTTCCGTTTTCATCAAAAATAGGGGTCAGTGTGGTATGCATCCAGATGTGGTTTCCATCCTTGGTTTCAACCATGGATTCATAGACTTTAGACTGGCGGCTTGAAACACAACTCAGTACAATCTTTTTAAGTTCGGGATTGTAATTGACCTGATAAATTGTTTTCGCCTTTCCTTCTTTCAGGTCCAACAGGTTGTAACCGGTCATGCGGGTAAAACTTTCGTTTACCCATTCAATCTCGCCAGTTTGGGAGCCAATAGCTATCGCATTGACTGTTTCACGGGCTACAATGGACAATTTTTCCAACTCAATGTTTTTCTCCTGCAGCTCACGGGTTCGGTCTGCAATTTTATTCTCCAGCTCTTTTTTGGATTTATTCAGCTGACGTGTTCTCCACAAAATAAAAATCCAGATAAAACATACGGAAACCACAACACAGAATATATAAAACCATGCCGTTTTCCAGAACGGCGGGCTGATGTAAAAATGAAAGCTTACCGGCTTGTTCCACACCTGATCACTGTTGCAGGCCTTTACATAAAAAGTATAGTCGCCATAAGGCAGATTGGGAAACGGGGCTGTTGTTTCAGCAATATCCTCTGACCACTCTTCACTGAAGCCCGAAAGCTTGTATTTATACCTGACTTTTTCCGGATTCGTGAGACTGACTCCCAGAAAACTGAAAGACAGAAAATTCTGGTCGTAGGGAAGACGTAAATGAACCGGAAATCCGTTCGCCGGATTAATGCTGTCAGAATATTTCGACCAGTTCACATCTTCCCTGTTAAACAGCTTGATGCCCGTCAGCTGGATCACAGGCGCCATTTTGTTTTCTATATTTTCCTTGGGATTGTATTTGACAATCCCTTTTACCGTTCCGAACCAGATGTTGCCGCTGAAATCTTTATAAACTGCATTCTGGTTGCATTGAATACCGGTAAATCCTTCGCTTTTGCTGTAATGTTTGATTCTGATGGAATCGGTATGGTTGAAATAATCCACATTGATCTGGTCAAGCCCTTTGTTGGTTCCAACCCACAATACGCCTGAATTATCTATCATCAGCAGATAAACGGTGTTTGAAATCAAACCGTCTGCCTCACTGATGTTGACATAGTTTGCCCCGTCAAAACGGGTAAGCCCTTCACCATTGTAAGATCCAAGCCAAAGGTTGCCCGCTTCGTCCTCAACGATAGAAGTAACCTGTAATTTAAGGCCGCTGTAAGATCCGAACTTTGTAAATCGTTTTCCGTCAAAACTGCAAAGACCCTTCTCTGTTCCGACCCAAAGCATTCCTTTGTGGTCCTCCAAAAGGCACTTTACGCTGTTATCTGAAAGCCCGTCTGACTTGGTGTATTTCTTAAATTCAGAATTGCTGTAGCTCACCAGCCCGGTAGAAGTCGCAAACCAGACATTTCCCTTGCTATCTTCCAGAATCCCGTAAATGATTCCACCGAAATACTCGGGGTTCGAAAAAGTGCTGACTTTAAAGCTTTCAGCAGTGCCACTTCGGCCCGGCTCCATTTTTATTACTTCGCCGGCAGTGCCGATCCAGATGTTGTTTTCCCGGTCCTGCAAAACAGCCTTTATAGAGGCGTTTTGCTTTAAATTGTAGTTGCGGCTGAAATTGACAAAGTGTCCGGTGTCTCCGCTGAATTGCAGTTTGCAGAGCCCCTCATCTGTTCCAACCAATAAATTCCCGTCTTTCTCCCCTGTTATGGACAAAACCGTATTGTTTAACAGACCCTGGGATTTTGTATAGGATAAAAAGCGATCACCTCCATAACAGGATAGCCCGTTTTCTGTACCAAACCACAGATTTTTTTCCCGGTCTTCAATCGCAGAGAAAACAGGACCCTCGGCCAGACCAGAATGATACGTGTAATTGACAACACTTAAAAGGGGAAGAGCGCTTGAATTGTTTTCAAAGATCAGACGGGTAAGCCCCAGATCAGAACAGAGCCAAATGCTTCCGGCAGTGTCGGCCAATACACAATTGACTTTATTGCTGAGCAGACCCGCGCGTAAGGTATAATTTTCAAACTTAAATACTCCTCCGGCCCTTGAAACCAGTTTACTTACTCCATTTTCAGTTGCTATCCAGATAAATTCATTGTGGTCCTGGGTAATACTTGTCACCCCATTAGTAATCAGTCCTTCTTTATCAGAAACAATAGTAAAACGAACGTGATCTATCTCTTTGCTTTTTTCAACCAGAACAACACCATTGTCGGTTCCAATCCAGATGTTTCCTTTGTTGTCCTGAAAAAGGCTGTTTATTTTATCCGAAGGCAAGCCGTCCTTCTGAAAATATTTGGCAAAACGGTAAAAACTATGGGTGCTGTCGGTGGAAACAAGAATGCAAAGACCCTGATCAGTCCCTACCCATATATTACTCTGATTATCCGTGCATAAGGCATTGATCTGATTGTTAACAAGACCACTTTTGGTAGTAAAGGTCTTAAACGAAACTCCGTTAAAACGCGAAAGCCCCTGGTTGGTTCCGATCCATATATAACCCCATTTGTCACCGGTAATAACAGTTACATTGTTATCACATAAACGATTGATACTCGAATAATTAACATACTTTTTACCATTGTACCTGCTGACACCTCCACCCTGAGTTCCTATCCATAAATTGCCTGTTCTGTCCTGGTACATACCCCTTACCTGAGTCTGGGGAAGGCCATCTTCTACGGTATAGGTATGAAAATTGTACTGCTGGGCCAGGGCAAGACCAAACACTACAGTAAGTAGTCCTGTGAATAAATACCTGACGCGCGATAAGTTCATAAATCCAGGACTGAAATTTACATAAAAAAGAGGACATTTTGTCTGTGATTTATCTCATTTTGGCTTTGGGTACAGAATTTGATCTTTACAAAACACCAACTAGCAGAAAAATGAACTTGAATAATTTTACGATAAAATCTCAGGAAGCCATACAGGAGGCTCAGCAATTTACGACTCTGAACAGTAACCAGAGTATAGAGAACGCCCATATTTTGAAAGGAATTTTGAAAGTGGATGAAAATGTGACACCCTACCTGCTCAAAAAGCTGAATGTCAACATGTCGCTTTTCGAAAAAACACTGGACAAAATCATCGAAAGCTTCCCGAAGGTCAGCGGGGCCAGCATTTACCTTTCTCAGACGGCTAACCAGACCTTTACAAAGGCTGTCAGCTACCTCAAAGAGTTCTCAGACGAATATGTATCTGTCGAACATCTGCTCCTGGCTATTCTTTCCACTAAAGATGCTGCTTCCCAGCTCATGAAGGACAATGGGATAAATGAAAAGGACCTGAAAGCTGCCATAATAGACCTTCGCAAAGGAAGCAAGGTCACGAGCGTGAGCGCAGAAGAAACC
>JABDFU010000084.1:0-73 GCA_013286385.1 Bacteroidota bacterium | reverse complement strand
TTATCCAGAAGGACGAAAAACAATCCTATTCTCGTAGGCGAACCAGGAGTGGGAAAAACAGCAATAGCAGAAG
>JABDFU010000083.1 GCA_013286385.1 Bacteroidota bacterium | reverse complement strand
CTATGCCTTCTTCAATGCGGAAGCCGCCGCTTTTTATCCGGCGGTAAATTTTTTTCAATTCACCCTCCAGTTGTTTCAGTTCTTTGGCCGTCAAAAGACCAATGGATGCAATCATGCGGGCATGCGCAATATTCCCCAGCACATCGTATTCGGCCAGCTGAATATCAAAGGAAGGATCGTTGCCCAGGGTAAATTTTTCTACCAGCCCGATGGTTTTGCTTTCTTTTGCTTTACTTCCTTTCCCACCGGCCGGGTGGGCTTTTTGCCAGAGTTTCATTGAATCAGTATTTTATTTAGGAGTTTTGTGTGGGAGCGGGAACTTTCGCCCGGACCCATTTTAACGGAAGGTGCATTCAGCAGGGCCTGATCGGATAAGGTTGGTGAGCCGTAGGTTTTGATCCCCAGTTGCTGTGCAGCCTGAACCAGAAAATGTTTTTTCGGGATGGAAGAGGGCTGGAGGCGGGTTGATCTGGGTTTTACATCTGAATGAACGTTTTGCCGGATGATTTCCAGGACTTCTTCGTTTGAATAGGCATCGGTTGTTCTGACGTCCACTGTAAACTCGCACTCAGCCGGAATGACATTGTGCTGAGAACCTGATTTGATAATCGTGACAGACATTTTCACCGGACCAAGCGTTTCGGAGAGCTGAGGAAAACGGTAGTCTCTGATCCAGGCAATGTCCTGTAAGGCTTTGTATATGGCATTTTCTCCTTCTTCTCTTGCCGCATGTCCTGATTTTCCATGCGCGATGCAATCCAGAACCATAAGTCCCTTTTCTGCGATGGCCATTTGCATGGAGGTTGGCTCGCCTACAATGGCCAGATCAATTTTGGGTAAAGCAGGGAGGATTTTGGCCAGTCCGTTGCGGCCCGAAATTTCTTCTTCGGCTGTTGCAGCCAGCACAAGATTGAATTTCAAGTCGGGCATATCGTAAAAATGCAGAAAGGCCGCAATCAAAGCCACCAAAGGACCTCCTGCATCGTTGCTTCCCAATCCGTAAAGCCTGCCCTGTTCAACTACAGGAATGAAGGGGTTACGGGTATATCCCGAATTGGGCTTTACCGTGTCGTGGTGAGAATTTAAGAGCAGGGTGGGCTTACTCTTTTCAAAATGTTTGTTCAGTACCCAGATGTTGTTTTTTGTTCGCTGAACCGGTACGTTTTTCTCCGCAAAGAAATCCTGTAAAATGCCTGCCGTTCCTTCTTCCTCTTTGCTCAGGGAAGGAGTAGCAATCAGTTGTTTAAGGAGTTCAACGGATTCCTGTATGAGCAGTTCAACTGATTCGTGTGCCAATGGGTTGGGCATTATTAACGATGGAGGACAGGTGAAAGGCATTGCAGATGTAAACCGAATGAACGCCTTTGGACACGGTGAGAAAAGCATTGTCGAGTTTGGGAATCATGCCTTCGTAAATCTGCTTTTTCCCTTTCATTTCTTCGTAATGATTCTGACTGAGTTCAGGGATAAAGGAACTGTCGTCATTTACGTCTCTCAATACTCCGTTTTTCTCAAAACAATAAAACAAGCGGGTTTCATAGGAGGAGGCCATGGCAACTGCCAGAACAGCTGCAATGGTATCGGCATTGGTATTCAGCAGATTTCCGTTGCCGTCATGCGTTATGGGGCAAACCACAGGCATTACTTCCTGCCCAAGCAGGGAAACAACAAGGGTACTGTTGATCGATCCGTCTTCAATGTCGCCCACAAATCCGTAGTCAATCGTTTTTACCGGACGTTTGACGGCCCTGATCAGATTTCCATCGGCTCCGCTGAAACCGATTGCATTGCAGTTTTTAGACTGCAATGCGGCTACCATTTTTTTGTTGATTAATCCTGCGTAGGTCATGGTTACCAGATCAATGGTGGCTGCATCTGTAATTCTGCGGCCTTCCACCATTTTGGTTTCTATGCCCAGTTTTTTCCCCAATTCCGTCGCTATTTTACCTCCACCGTGTACGAGAATTTTTTTCCCTTTAATTGCCGAAAAGTCGCTTAAGAAGCGGTCCAGGGCTTTTGGGGAATCGATCACGTTTCCCCCAATTTTAATAATGTAGAGTTTTTCCTTCATTTTTTTGAAGATAGATTTTCCAATAATGTTTTTAAAACGGTCTGAGCGGCATACACTCTGTTTTCGGCCTGCTGTAAAACAAGGGATTGTTTTCCATCGAGTATTTCGTGTGAAAGTTCGAGCCCGCGCCTTACCGGAAGACAGTGCATCACTTTCGCACGGTTGGTTTGTTCCAGTTTTTTATTGGTAAGCATCCATCCTTTTCCTGCGCTCAGGATCTTTCCGTAATCGAAATACGAAGACCAGTTTTTAACGTAAACAAAGTCGGCGTCTTTTAGGGCTTCTTCCTGTTTGTAACTAACGGCAGCATTGCCGGTGTATTTGGTGTCGAGATCGTATCCTTTGGGATGGGTAATGACCAGGTTCATTTCGGCCTTCGTCATCCATTCTGCAAAAGAGTTGGCCACGGCCTGGGGCAAAGGTTTGATATGGGGAGCCCAGGTCAACACGACTTTCGGTTTTTTTGACTTCCGGTTTTCTTCGATGCTGATCAGGTCTGCAAAACTTTGCAGGGGATGTAGCGTGGCGCTCTCAAGGCTGATCACGGGGACATTCACATAACGTATAAATTTCTTCAGAATTTCTTCGCTGTAGTCTTCCTCACGGTTTTTCAAACCCGGAAAAGAACGTAAGCCGACAATGTCACAGTACTTGCCGATCACGGCTGCCGCGTCTCTGATGTGTTCAACAGTGCTGCCGTTCATGATTGCATGGTCTTTCATTTCCAGAGCCCAGCCTTCTTTGTCAATGTTCATCACCATAACATGCATGCCCAGATTGGCGGCAGCTTTCTGGGTGCTCAGTCGTGTGCGCAAGCTTGGATTTAAAAAGATAAGTCCCAGTGTTTTGTTACGGCCTAAGCCTGAAAAGGCAAAAGGGTCTGCTTTCAGGCGAATGGCCTGTTCGACAAATGCTGAAAGGTCAGTTACATCGCTTACCGAGGTAAATTGCTTCATACGGCAACTGTATTTTTTGATACCAGTTCAGCGAGGGCTGTATTAAACAGGTCGATGTCTGTCTGCTGAATAGTCAGCGCAGGGAGCAGACGAATAACATTTTTGTCGGAGGCCGAACCTGTAAATATTCCCTTTTCAGTTACCAGTTTTTTGCGAATATCGGCTGAGGGGCCGTTTAATTCAATGCCTATCATAAGGCCTTGTCCGCGTACTTCTTTAATTCCCTTCAATTGTCTGAGTTCCTTCATCCAGCGATCTCCCGTCTGCCAGGCATGTGAAATCAGTTGTTCCTCTTTGATTACATCCAGTACCGCAATTCCTGCAGCACAGGCCAGGTAATTGCCCCCGAAGGTGGTGCCCAGCATGCTGGGCCTGGCTTTAATATGGGGTGCAATCAGTACCGATGCGATGGGAAAGCCGTTGCCCATGCCTTTTGCGGTTGTAATCAGATCAGGTTTTATTCCTGCATGCTGGTGGGCGAAAAAATGGCCCGAGCGTCCGTAACCCGATTGCACTTCATCGAGTATGAGCAGGATGCTGTTTTGTTTGCAGAGGATTTCGAGTTTTTTCAAAAAAGAAACAGTTGGTACACTGATCCCGGCAACGCCCTGAATACCTTCTATGATTACTGCTGCAATATCTTTATTGAGTGCTTTTTCGAGCGCCTCTTCGTCGTTAAAAGGAAGAAAGCGTATGTTTTCGGTTTCGTTAACCGGGGCGATGATGCTTTTGTCGTCGGTGGCCGACACGGCGAGGGAAGTACGTCCGTGAAATGATTTAGTAAATGCGATTACTTTTTTACGGCCGGTATGAAAAGAAGCTACTTTAAAGGCATTCTCATTGGCTTCGGCTCCTGAATTGCATAAAAACAGATTGTACTCATCATACCCGCTGAGTTCTCCCAGCTTCTTCGCCAGTTCCAGCTGGGGATTAATTTTAACGGAGTTCGAATAAAACCCGATCTGATCAAGCTGCTCTTTCAGTTTGCGAACGTAATGCGGATGGCTGTGACCAATGGAGATGCCCGCATGACCTCCGTAGAGGTCCAGGTATTGATGGCCTTTGTCATCCCATAAATCAGAGCCCTGGGCCCTTACGATGCTGATGTCGAAGAGGGGGTATACGTCGAAGAGGTTCATTGTTCAAAGTTTAAAATACACTGCTTTTTAGTTTTAGTCCGGTGTTTTCTTCAAGGCCGTACATCAGGTTCATATTCTGAACGGCCTGGCCCGAAGCTCCTTTCAGCAAATTATCAATGCAGCTTGTAATCAGGAGCTGATCGTTATGTTTCTGAACATGAAGAAAGCATTTGTTGGTGTTAACGACCTGTTTGAGATCGATGGGATTTTCGCTGACATGCGTAAAAGGTTCGTTCTGAAAATAGTGGCTGTATAGTTTTAAG
>JABDFU010000082.1 GCA_013286385.1 Bacteroidota bacterium | reverse complement strand
TCTCATAACAATCATCTACTCCACGAAAGTAGATTCCTGATATTAGACCTGGATTAGTTTTGGATTAGAATGTGATTAGAAATTACTTTTACTCTTATCTCTTACTTTTTCTGGTTCAGATCCAGATCATAAATATTGGGCGGCATATTCCCGGAGCCCTTTTTATCTGACTTCCTGTGCAAAAAGCGCAGATGACCCCTTCTGACGTATTTCCCGCTTTTCAATTCTGCTTTTGCAAGCTGCCACTTCAGGGGCAGATCATACCTGATTCCAAACGAATAAATGGCATCCAGTAAATTGTCAGTCGCCAATAAGCCCTTTTCATTCAGACGTACTTTAAACTCACCGTAAACCGAAAAATTATCTACCTTTTTTTCAAAGCCAAGTCCGAAATTCAAGCCGCCTGTCCAGTCATTCACCTTACTGATCAGTTTCGCATCCCCGAACTGATCCCTGTACGTCACATTGGTTCCCAGCCAGTTTTGCACGGCCAAACCCGTAACCAGATAAATGTCTGTATTGAGCTCATTCTGGTGCGCAATAAAATGTGTATTCATTTCATAACAATCAAAGAGTATAGATCCGGGGAAAGGCGAAAGCGAATAATTCAGACGGGTAAACTCACCCACCAGTCTTACATTATCCTTTACATAAGCCCCAGCTCTCAGATTCAGACCGACGGTAGGAACCATACTATAGCCCAGGCTTTCATCCACAGGAATTAAGCTGATGCCAATGGCAAAATAACATTTCAGCCGTTTATACTTGAGAAAACCCGCTCCCGTCGGACCCGTTTCAGGCTGCAGATTCTGCGCCGAAATCACATATCCGAAAAGAGTTAAACAAAGCAGGAGGTATATTCTTTTCATTCCACCCCAAATTTAATGAGAATCAGCAACTAGTTGATGAAGAATTGATAAACGGCGGTATTTCCAGGACAAACGGTAACCGAAACCTCTCAATACGGCTTATACTCTTCTTCCCGGTCCAAAACTCCGTCCCGATAATATTTCCATTTCCCGTATTTTTCAACATGTGCGGTTTCAAGATCTCCAAAATCATCAAACAATATCACCAAACCAACAGCCGTTTCCCATCAGCGTATCATTTCTTAAATACCACATACGCTTAAGCGTTCGGCTTTCCGCCCTTGGTATAAAAACAAATCATGTGATGATCGCCCTTTGAGATGTGGAAGCCATCTTTCAAAGATTCATAACTGAAATTATCATACTGTAGTGTATCCTGCCCCCCAACAACTAAAGGCGAAAGAAACAATGGCAGAAGAAGCAAAAACAAGAAGTACGTCCTGACTGATTTCATCAGTCAAATTTTAGTGTTCAAATCTACACCATCTTTTGAATTTCCCGATTTTTTCAGTACATTAGTTTAGATGGAAAAAAGCACCCTGTTTAAGCTGACTTTGTCCGGCCTTTTGTTGGCCGGCAGTCTACGTGCAAATTCGGTTGGTTCTTCAACTGCGAAAACAGTCGCACAAAATTTTTTTCAATCCCTTTCCTCCGGACCGCCCTCCGCAGGACAATCGTATGTCGCCACTCTTGTCTTCACAGCGCCTTCCTCCTACCAGGACACCGCTCTTTATTATATTTTCAACTTCAGTCCCGACGGCTTTGTTATTGTTTCCGCCTGTGATGCCATTACACCTATTCTTGGTTACTCCCTCAAAGGTCAATATCACACTGGACAGCAGTCCCCCGAATTTTCCTACTACATGAACTGCGATCAGAAACACATACAGTATGATGTAGAGCACAACAACCCCGCTTCAGTAAAAATTAAAAATGCCTGGACCCGTTACTCCTCCCCACCTGTCACTCCATTGTCAGGAGCAGGTGCAGGCATAAGCGCAGGTGCAGGCGCCAAAGCAAGAAAAAATCCATCCCCGTTAGCTGTAAGTGTCGCCCCGCTTTTGCAAACAACCTGGAACCAAAGCCCCTATTACAACGAACTCTGTCCCGGAGGATCAGTAACCGGATGCGTTGCAACCGCTCAGGCCCAGATCATGAAGTACTGGGCTTTCCCGGCCCAGGGTATGGGTTCCTATACTTACAACGATCCGCCCTACGGAAATTTATCGGCCAATTTCGATACCACTCATTTCAACTGGGCCGCCATGCCGCTTAACCTTGATTCCGACAATGCCGAAGTCGCGATACTCATGTACGAATGCGGAGTAGCCGTAAACATGGCCTACAGTCCTTCTGGCAGCGGGGCCAATAGCGCCAACTTCACCACCTATTTCGGCTACAACCCCAATACCCTTAATGTATTATACCGCAATGCCAGCAGCGATGCAGTCTGGATGTCGGTTCTGAGCAACGAATTAAACAACAGGCGTCCTGTCAACTACATGGGCCAGGGTGCTGACGGAGGTCACTCCTGGGTTTGCGACGGTTACGACTCTATCGAAAATTTTCACATGAACTGGGGCTGGGGCGGATACATGGATGCCTATTACGCCGTACAGATTGACTCCACTTCTGATTACCTCAATTCCACATTTAATGACGGACAAGAACTCATCATAGGCATTGAGCCCCCGGCCGGCGTTCAGTTTTCAGCCTCACAGGTTATTGCATGTTCGAGCACTACCGTTCATTTCAACTCTACAAATTTAACAAACAAAGATACTGTGACAGGCTACCAATGGTTGTTCCCTGGCGGAAGTCCCCCTTCATCGGGAATCAGCAACCCTACGGTTTCTTATTCCACTCCGGGAATATATAACGTTACTGAAATTGTAAGCGGCACGCTGGGAAGCGACACCATCGCCATGCCCGGATATGTCTGCGTTCTACCCTCGGTCCCCAATCCCCTTCCTTTGTCTGAAGGATTTCAGGAAAGCAATTTTCCGCCTGCCGGATGGTTCATCAACAATCCCGACAACTACGCAACCACCTGGCAGCAAACCCTTGCTTCCAATGACATAGGCGGATACCAGAAAAGCAGCCAATGCATGTTCTTCAACAACTGCGATCCAGCCTTCGACCCTGCAGGACAACGCCAGCAGATTTATACGCCCAATTACGACTTCAGCGCAGTGACCAACGCAAAGCTCTACTTCGATGTGGCCTATGCACCCTATAGCGAGCAGGCCAGCGATACACTGGCTGTCTATTATTCAACCGATTGCGGCACAACCTTTAATCTGATTTACCTCAAAGGCGGATTAACCCTGGGAACGGCAGGAGACAGCATCAACGGCACTTCCGTAAACACCTTCGACGGAGGCTGCTTCAAACCCCTTAACAAAAACTGGAGAACCGACACCATCAGCCTCAGCGCCCTCAATGGTTTTGCAAACGTTCTCTTTTCATTTGAAAACCGTTCGGGCTTCGGATCGAACCTTTACATCGACAACGTAAATATTCCAGCCACCCTTACCACCTCGGTTCAGCAAATCCAGGACAACAACCTCATAAAAATCTACCCCAACCCTTCCAACGGGCTGGTAACAATCGAAACTGCTCCGGACAACTCTGGTTCCGGCAATAGTATCCAGCCTAATACCTTACTGATTCAGATCACCGACATGCTTGGACGATTTATAACCGATCGGTTACCTATTGAAACAGCCAAAATAACACTAGACCTGAGTTCCCTGGCCAAAGGAGTTTATAGTATTCAGCTAACCGATATCCAAAATAAAGTAACTTCAAGGCAGCGATTGGTATTGGAATAAATACATCTATGCATTTCGGACGCTCTTTCGTTTTTCTTCTTCTTTTATTCGGCCCGGCTTGCTTCGCACAAAATCCTCGCGGTACGCAAAACCTCCGGGGCAACGGCATAGAGTTTATTCAAAACCGCGGCCAGGTAGCCGATATGGACCATCAGCTCAGGCCCGACATTTTATATGTCGGGAGTACAGGCCTGGCCCGGGTTTATCTCAGAAAAACGGGCATCAGCCGAGTTTACGAACAATCCGATCAGGTCCGGGTTGCTGAGACCGCCGAAAAAATCCGTCACAGCCAAAACACGGTCAGTGGAATCCGGGTCGACATCGATTTTCTTGGAGCCAATCCCGAACCTGCAGTAATCATTGAAGAACAAGGCACTGAAGGCTATTTTAACTACTACTACAGCCACTGCCCCCGGGGAATCACTCGCGTTAAAGCCTTTAACAAAATCAGCTACAAAGAAATTTATCCCGGCATCGACTTCAGTTTCTACGGAGCCAAATCAAACAGCCCCAGGTACGATGGCGGGATGGAGTATGACATCACCGTTAATCCCGGCGCAGATGTAAATGCAATCCGCTTTGCATATTCCGGTATCGAAAAACTGCAATTAAACGCAAACAAACTCCTCATCAAAACAGCCTGGGGCGAACTCGAAGAACACATTCCAAAAATTTACCAGATCGTTGACGGCAAGCAAATTGTTATTCCTGGAGGATACAAAACTTCCACCCGAATGGTTAATAGCCAATCGCCAATCACTAACTACGAGGTTTCCTTCTGGGTTGGCGAATACAATCACGCCCTCCCCCTGATCATCGATCCCTGGTGGTCCAGTTATTACGGAGGATCGTACGCAGAAACAGGTGAAGCAGTCGCTGCCGATCCATCCGGAAATTTATTATTCACAGGCGAAACCAGCTCCACCGATTTTCCCACTAGCCCTGGAGTTTTTCAGACTACTTCAGCCACAGGCGGGGTATACGTTTTAAAATTCACAGCCACAGGAACAAGAGTCTGGGCTACTTTTTTCGGTGTGGGGGAAGGATTCGGCATTACAGCAGACGCCTCCGATAACGTAATTATTACCGGAGCAACCTCCGCAACAGATTTCCCGGTAACAGCCGGCTGTTTTCAGTCGCTGCAGCAGGGTACGGCCTGCTGCGGGCTGTTTT
>JABDFU010000081.1 GCA_013286385.1 Bacteroidota bacterium | reverse complement strand
CCCCGCAAATAATATGGGGGACTACGTCGATTTTGTATTTATTAATGATCGCAGCGCAGATTCCAACAGTTCCCGGACGCTTTCGTATGCTCACCTTTTCCAGAAAGCCACCCTCCCGTTTTTTATACACGTATTCCTCCCTGTGATAGGTAACATCGATAAAGGAAGGCTTGAATTCAAGCAGAGGGTCAATAGCGTCAAAAATAGATTGTATGCTTTTCCCTTTGAGCGGAGGCAGAATTTCAATAGAAAACAACGTAGATTTTTGGTTCTTGATGTGCTCGGTAACCTTCATGCCGCTAAATTAGGCAATTCTTTGTAGATTTGCAGCCCTCTATGGAAAACATACGCAACTTCTGTATCATCGCGCACATCGATCATGGCAAGAGTACACTGGCTGACAGGCTGCTCGAATACACAAAAACCATATCGAAAAGAGACATGGAGGCACAGGTACTGGATGACATGGATCTCGAAAAAGAAAGAGGTATCACCATCAAGAGCCATGCAATTCAAATGGAGCATGTCAGCAAAAGCAGGAATTACATTTTAAATCTGATAGATACCCCCGGACACGTAGACTTTTCCTATGAAGTATCGAGGTCCATTGCCGCCTGTGAGGGCGCTTTGTTGCTTGTGGATGCAGCGCAGGGGATTCAAGCCCAGACTATTTCCAATTTATACCTTGCCCTGGATCAGGGTCTTGAAATTATCCCGGTACTGAACAAAATTGATTTGCCGAGCGCCAATCCCGAAGAAGTAAAAGACCAGATTGTTGAACTGATCGGATGTAAACGCGAAGATATTATGGTAGCATCCGGAAAAACAGGCCAGGGCGTTATGGAAATTCTCGATGCCATTATTGAAAGGGTTCCTGCTCCCAAAGGAGATCCCAAAGCTCCTCTGCAGGCGTTGATCTTTGACTCTGTATTCAATCCGTTCAGGGGGATCATAGCCTATTTCCGGATCATGAACGGAGAGCTGCGAAAAAACGACAAGGTAAAATTTGTTGCCACCGACAGGGAGTACAATGCAGACGAAGTCGGAATTCTGAAAATGACGCTTATTCCCAAAGAGGTATTGAGTGTGGGAGATGTGGGTTATATCATTTCAGGCATCAAGCAGGCCAATGAAGTAAAAGTCGGCGACACCATTACCCATGTGATCAACCCCTGCACCGAAATGATCAAAGGGTTTGAGAATGTAAAACCCATGGTTTTCGCGGGCATTTACCCGGTTGACACCGAAGACTTCGAAGAGCTTCGTTCATCCATGGAAAAACTCAAACTGAACGACGCTTCACTTACCTGGGAGCCTGAAAGTTCGGCGGCACTTGGCTTTGGTTTCCGCTGCGGATTTTTAGGCATGCTGCACATGGAAATCATTCAGGAACGTCTCGAACGCGAATTTAACATGAGTGTGATCACAACCGTTCCCAACGTATCCTACATTGCCTATACAACAAAAGGTGAACGTCTGGACCTGCGCAATCCATCTGACTTTCCGGATCCCAGTAAACTTGAGCGGGTCGAAGAACCTTACATCAAAGCCAACATTATTACCAAGTCTGAATTCGTCGGGCCCGTGATGAACCTTTGCATGGATAAACGGGGTATCATCCAAAACCAGATTTACCTTACCGCTGACCGGGTTGAGCTGGTATTTGAAATGCCCTTGGGAGAAATCGTATTTGATTTTTACGATAAATTGAAAAGTATATCCAAAGGGTACGCTTCTTTTGACTATCACCCTATTGACTACAAGGCCTCTGACCTGGTGAAGATGGACATTTTAATCAATGGTGACCCGATCGACGCGCTCTCAGCTCTTATACACCGCAGCAGGTCCTATGATTTTGGAAAAAAAATCTGCGAAAAACTGAAGGAACTCATTCCCAAACAGCAGTTTCAGATTGCAATTCAGGCAGCAATCGGCGCTAAAATTATTTCCCGAGAAACCATTTCCGCCATGCGGAAAGACGTTACTGCGAAATGCTATGGAGGTGATATCTCCCGCAAACGCAAACTGCTGGAAAAACAAAAGGAGGGCAAGAAACGCATGCGCCAGATCGGAAGTGTGGAAATCCCCCAAAGTGCCTTCATGGCGGTCCTCAAGCTGAATGATTAATTTCCCCGAAACTCCAGCCTGAAGATCGTCCCTGGAGGCTTATTATCCAGAATACGTATAGTCCCCCCGTGTTCCTTTACAATATAGCTGACAATATAAAGTCCAAGACCGGTTCCTTTTGTGGTCCGCGTTTCTTCGCGGCCCACCCTGTAGAATTTTCCGAAAACACGCGGCTTTTCCTCATCCGAAATACCACAACCCTGATCTGCTACCTCCAACTGTATCAAATCCCCTTCCTGCTTAAGCTCCACTCTCACCTCCGATTCACTGGGTGAATATTTGCAGGCATTGTCAACCAGATTCAAAACCACCGATTCAAAATAAAATTCATCCATTGAAAATAGTATACCTGGCTGTATCGCAACGACAAGCGAATGACCGCTTACAAGTCCCCGTTTCGAAAATAAACGTTTCAAAAATTCAGAAAGATCCGACGTCTGCCTGTGCAACACAAAACTGCTTTTGTCTATCTGGGTTGCCAGCAATATATTTTCAACGAGGGCATTTAAACGATCCAGATCGCTTATGGCATTTGATACGATTTCCTTTTGTTTTGCTTTGTCCAGATCACGCAGCACAAGGGTCTCCAGTTGCAAACGCGCAGCGGCTATCGGTGATTTCAGTTCATGCGTAACCGAAAGCAAAAAATTGCTTTGCTGACGGGCCAACTGACTCTCTTTCCTGAATGTTCCCCTGACCCTGACAGCGCCTATGAATAGGACGAGCAGAAAGACCAGGCCCTCCCCGATCACCATCGGCCATTTCTTATTGAGACCAAGCATAAGATAACCCCACCAGATGAATTGGAGCACCACATAACCCAGCAACAAATAAAACCCGATTAAGGAAGCCGACTTCCGGTTTTTAAACATTCGTCAAATTTACATATTCCGGGGGCTTATTTGCATAATACCTGAGCGTATGGTCATTTGATTTCCTTTTTATAATTTTAGGCACCATGCGGAAGTTGATCTTTCTGTTTTTTTTACTCTCATTTTCAACAGTTTCTCTTGCCTCTCCCGTCAATATAGATTCCCTGGTGAAACTTTTACCTTTCCAAAAAGAAGATACATCGAAGGTAATTCTCCTGAACAGGATCAGCAGATCGTATGCCAGACATGCAGTCAGCAATTACAAAAAGGCCATTGAATATGCTGACAAAGCACTGGTTCTTGCCCAAAAGATACACTACAAAAGGGGATTGGCCGAAGGACACTGGAATCTGGGTTACGGACAAAGTTATGACACCTATTTTAACGATAAGGTGGTTGATTATTCCGAAGGCCTGAAAAATTATTTCATCGCAGAAAAACTTTTCACCGAACTGGGCGATAAACGCTTCCTGACCAGAATCTGTTTTTCCATAGCAGACAACTACGACTACGAATCACGGTCCGACAAAGCCATTGAATACTTTATGAAAGCCGCAGGCTTCGCAGAAGTCTGCTCGATGGATACCTTTCTTATCGAATCCAGGTTACGGCTTGCTCAAATCTATGTTACCATGAAGGAAAATGAAAAAGCGCTGGCCTTCTATCAATCCTGCCTCGACCGGTCAGTCGCGATTAAAGATACTACGCATACCATTGATGCCCTGGGTGGCATTTCAAACATAAAAAGAATTTCAAAAGATTTTGAAAGTGCCCTGAGAGCAGAAAACGAAGCCCTTAAACTTGCCCTCCTGCAATCCGACCCCGAGATAACTATTGGGGTCTATCAGGATCTGGGAAATATTTATTTCGATCAAAACAACCTCAACCAGGCCCTGAATGATTTTCAATATGCTTATGAACATTACCTTCCCTATAACGATAGAAAGGTCATAGCCGAGGTACTGGCCAGCATTGCTGAAGTCTATTTGAAGCAAAACAAACCGGATCAAGCCCTTGATCATTTCAAACGCTCCTTTGAATTGGGTCTCATCCTGGGTCTGCCTGAAACAATTGCAAGAGCGGAGGAAGGCATGAGCGAGACCTATGAGAAAATGGGAAATTTCAGGCTGGCGCTTGACTTTTACAAAAAAGCCTCCGTTATCAACGACAGCATAAACGATTTTAAAAAATCCCAGGAAATTACCCGTAACGAGGTCATGTTCAAATACGAAAAAAAAGAAGCGATAGATAAAGCGCTCGATGAAAAAAAGGAGGCCATGTCAGCTCAGGAACTGAAACAGCAAAAAATAATTCGTAACGCCCTGGTATCCGGCCTGATTCTGTTATTGTTCCTGGCCTTTTTCATTCTCCGGGGATACAACCAGAAGAAAAAAGCGAATGAAATCATTTCAAGGCAAAAACAGGAAGTCGAACATCAGAAAGAAATTACAGAAGAAAAAAACAGAGAAATTATTGCCAGCATCAATTATGCGAAACTGATACAAACAGCCATGCTGCCCGAGTCCGCCTATTTTGAATCCAGATTTAAGGAATGTTTCGTATTCTTTAAGCCAAAAGCGATCGTCAGCGGAGACTTTTACTGGATGCAGGAAAAAAATGAGTTCATCTATTTTGCTGTGGCCGACTGCACCGGCCATGGTGTCCCCGGGGGGTTTATGAGCATGCTGGGATCCTCTTTGATGAATGAAATTATACTTGAACACGATTCCATAGAACCATCCCTGCTGTTGGGGCTTCTCAGGGACAAAATCATCCTGACACTTAAACAAAAAGGAAACATTGGAGAAAATCAGGACGGAATGGACATTGTGGTTTGCCGGATTGATGTAAACCTTAAATCACTCCGCTATGCAGCAGCCAACAATCCGTTACTGCTGATTCGTAAAGGAGAGCTGATCGAATACCCCTGCGATAAACAACCGGTAGGAATTTCAATCGGCGAATTAAAATCCTTTAATCAGCAATCCATTGAACTGGAGAGAGGTGATTCCATTTATATATTCAGTGACGGATTTGCCGATCAGTTTGGTGGAATTGAAGGAAAAAAATTCAAATCCAAACCATTCAAAAAACTTATTCAGTCTGTAAGCCCTCTGCACATGACTGAAC
>JABDFU010000080.1 GCA_013286385.1 Bacteroidota bacterium | reverse complement strand
GCCAATAAAAATCCCCTGGGATCCGCAGCCGGATATGGATCTTCCTTTCCGCTCGACAGACAACTGACAACCGACTTGCTCGGATTCGAATCCCTCAATTACAATTCTGTTTACGCACAGATGACAAGAGGTAAGGCCGAGAAAGCCCTGGCCGTGGGAATGGCCTCCATCGCCTCAACGCTTTCAAAGCTGGCCTGCGATGCCTGCCTGTATATGAATCAGGAATTCGGTTTCATAAAATTTCCGGATGAGCTCACAACAGGGTCCAGTATTATGCCCCACAAAAAAAACCCGGATGTATTCGAACTGATCCGGGCCCGTTGCAACAGAATACAGGGAATTCCGAATGAACTCAGTCTGCTGACTTCTAATCTGCCCTCCGGATACCACCGTGATCTTCAACTCAGCAAGGAAATTTTATTCCCGGCGATTCAGTCCCTGAAAGATTGTATTTCCATGACAATCCTTATGCTCGAAAACATCAGCATAAAAGAAAACATCCTCAGCGATAAAAAATACGACATGCTGTACAGTGTTGATTCCGTGAATCAACTGGTCATGCAGGGGATTCCATTCCGGGACGCTTACAGGCAGGTAGGTGAAACCATCGCCAAAGGAAAATTTACGCGTCCAAAAACAATTGCGTACACCCACGAAGGCAGCATCGGTAACCTCTGTACTGAAAAAATCAGGACTCAGTTCAAATCCACCGTGAAAAAATTCGGGTTCAGTGAAAAAATGCGGGGGCTTGTAAAATAATTATTCCCCCAGTAGCTTATTCACAAATGAATTGGTCTCCCGGACATACGCATCATAGTAAGACCCTGTCGCAGGCCCGTTGAATCCGGTTGAGATTTTTCGCACCTTGCCTTTTTTATCCAGATAAATCGTAGTTGGAAATCCCTGGATCTCTGTCAGGCCAGGCAGAGTTTTGGCCACTTGCGTTTTATCTGAACTGGTGGCAGCAATCAGAAAATCATACCCGGCATCAAAGCGTTTTTTCAGTCGTTGCACGTTGACGATTGCCTTGTCCAGGTCATTTGTCCGCTCGTAAGCCAGACCAATAATTTCCAGACCCCGGGCCGAATTTTCTTTGTAAAATCCGGACAAAAAACGGGTTTCATCCATGCAGTTCGGACACCAGGATCCCATGATCTGAATAATCACCACTTTGCCCTTGTATTTTTCATCCGAAAGGGAAACGGGATGACCTTCAATTCCCGGACAGGTAAAATCCAGATGATCAAAGCCTGGCTTTAAAAAAGTAAGGGAGTCTTCATTTCTCAGCTCAAAAGCAGGATTCCGCCTGCCAATCCATTTTTCATGTCCGAACGGACCGGCATAAAAATCCCCGCTGATCGTTTGGTCTTTTTTGAAGATGGTCTTAAAAACAAAAGCATGGGCTCCGTCAAAACAGGACAACGTCATTACAGTATCAAGGCCTGCAACACCTGTTGATCCCGACAAAAAACGATAATCGCCCGATTCCGTTAAAAAAGTTCCAAAGACCCGGTCCATGCAATCCCCACTTTTAAACAGGCCTATCGCTTTATAGGACGCTGACTTTTCTTCGGGATTAAATTCAACTTCCCATTTACCGTTAAACAGGCCCATGGAATTTCCCTTGAAATTGTTCGTAGGATTTCCCACAGGGTTTGGCAAGCCCAAAGTTCTTATTTTTTCAACCGGAGCCTGCACAGCGGTCCAATTCAATTTGTACTTTTTCCGGCTTCCGTAATTGATCCATATTCCCGAAATAAAATCCTTGTTGATATATTTAAAACGAAGTTCAGAATCAAATACCGGCAGCTTGTATCCGAGAGAATCATCCGCATCAATCAGTTCATCCACCCTGATCACCTCCTCCGCATTGTAAATTTCCATGGCAGGCTTTCCGTACTGCCCGAACATGCGGAAATAAAATTCGAGATTAACCGAATCATTTAGCGGCATTTTCGCCTGCCAGATCTTATCCGTTTTTTCATACGGGCACCCCTCTTGCGCCGGCAAATTAGACTGCAAAACCCAAACGCAAAAAAATAAAATAAATACCTTTATTTTCATTGACTTATAAAAAATCAGTGTACTTAGTCAGACTTATCCCTTTCCGGAGGAGAACTCTATCCCCTGCGCCAAGGGCATTTCCGACCCGTAATTCACCGTATTGGTCTGCCTTCGCATATAGGCTTTCCAGGCATCACTTCCCGATTCCCTTCCCCCGCCTGTTTCCTTTTCTCCGCCAAACGCTCCTCCGATTTCAGCTCCCGAAGTTCCGATATTGGCATTGGCAATTCCGCAATCCGAACCTTCAGCCGATAGAAATTTTTCAACTTCCTGCATGTTTTTCGAAAATATCGATGAAGACAATCCCTGGGGTACATCGTTTTGAATCCCGATCGCTTCTTCCAGTTTAGTATAGCTGAGCAGATATAAAATAGGACCAAAGGTTTCCTCCTGCACTTTTTTAAAACTATTGCGCGCTTCAACAATAGATGGCTTGACATAACAGCCCGATTCAAATCCCTTCCCTTTCAGCACTTCTCCTCCTGCTACAAGTTTTCCGCCCTCGGCTTTAACCTGCTTCAACGCATCTTCAAAAATGCGAACCGCCTGCTTATCAATCAGTGGTCCCACAAGAATTCCTTTTTCAAGGGGATGACCTATGGGCAGCTGTGCATAGGCATTGATCAGTTTTTCTTTGAACTGTTTGTAAACCGTATCCTTCACAATCAGCCTCCGCGTTGTTGTGCAACGCTGACCCGCTGTTCCCGCCGCTCCGAAAAGAACAGCTCTCAGCGCCATATCCAGATCCGCATGCTCGCTGACGATTATTGCATTGTTCCCTCCAAGCTCCAGCAGCGATCTGCCCAGCCTTTTGGCGACCGCAACCCCGACGGCAGTGCCCATACGGGTAGATCCCGTTGCTGAAACAAGCGGAATACGCTTGTCCGAACACATCAGTTCCCCGATCCGGGCATCCCCGATAATCAGGTTAAGAGTTCCTTCAGGGACATCGTTACGGCTTAGAACATCAGCCAGTATCGAATGAACAGCAACCGCACATAAAGGGGTTTTCTCAGATGGCTTCCAGATCACCGTATCTCCGCAAACCAATGCCAGCATTGTATTCCAGGCCCAGACGGCAACCGGAAAATTAAAGGCAGAAATAACCCCAACCATTCCCAAGGGATGCCACTGCTCCATCATACGGTGATGGGTCCGTTCAGAAGTCATCGTCACACCGTACAGCTGTCTTGACAGACCAAGGGCAAAATCACAGATATCAATCATCTCCTGAACTTCTCCCAGACCTTCCTGATAAATTTTTCCGGTTTCATAGGAAACCAGAACAGCAAGCGGTTCTTTAAACTTCCGGAGTTCATCCCCCATCTGCCGCACGATGTCCCCGCGTTTAGGCGCGGGGTACATCCTCCACGCTTTAAATGCGCCCTCCGAAGTTTTCATTAGCTTACTGAAATCCAGAGCATTTGCCTGATTGACCATCCCGATCAGCTCTCCGTCAGCAGGCGAATACGAATCCAGCCGGTCTCCCTTGCCCTCTGTCCATTTGATTCCGGTACAAATCCCTTTGTTGTTTCGTTTTATCCCCAGCGTTTGCAAAGCCTGAGAGACTCCGTAATTTTCGTTTGCCGACATGATTCACTTTTTTTGTTGAGGAGCGCGATTCAAAAGTTGCTTTAAAGCTTCAACACCTTGCCTGGCCTGCTGATGATCAGGTTTCAGCTGAAGGGTTTTCTCCCAGGCTTCAATAGCCTTGCTGTAATTCTTCACCGTAAAATAGGCGCCACCGAGGTTGTACCAAAGATCGGGACTGTCAGGTTTTATCTGCAAGCCTGTCTGCAGGTCAGCAATGGCTTCCTCATATTTTTGTTCCTTACCCAACGTCAATGCCTTGTTCATATAGCCATTCGAAAGAATGTCTTTGTAACGCGGAATGTCGGGATAATGAGGATAGTAGAATTCAACCTTATCCCAGTTTTCCTTTGTTTTGTTCAGGTCGCCCAGTTTAAAATAAGCCAGGCCCCGGTTGATGTAACTGGTCACATAACGCGGGTGAATCAGTATCGCCTTATCCAGGTAACCAATGGCTGCTCTCAGCAACTCCTCCTGTTTCCCCTTGTTTTCAGGGCGCTCCGAAAGATCTATATAACGGGCTCCGGCATTCCCGTTGGCCAGTGCACTGCCCGGTACCGTTTCCACATCTTTGGTAAACAAGGTAATGTCGTTTTTCCAATCCGCATTCCGTTGGATGGTCGTAAAACCTGAAGCCGTCACAAGTACTGACAACAAAGCGCCCAACACGATCCGTTTCAACACGACAGCACTTTTCATCTTTTCAACTCCTTTTACAATAAGCCAGGCCACTGCGATTGCAAACCCCAGGGACGAATGATAAATCAGGCGTTCACCCATCGTCGCTCCAATGTTGAGAAAGATATTGCAGACCAGAAAAAGATTGGCCAGATAAAAGGCAATAGCAAAACAAAGCACATGCCTTTTTTTAAACAGTTTAACCATCGCAACAATCATCCCCAGATGCACCAGAAGCGAAAGCAAAACCAGGGGATGGCTGAAATTTTTATAGGGGATAGCACTGTACGAATAATCTGCCGAAAGCGGATGAGGTAAAATCAGCAGCTTTAGATAATTGAGTGTTGTCCCGATTTCAGTAGCCAGTTTCTGAGTGCCCTTTGCGAACAGGTAGGGATTATTCAGAACTTCATTATCGGGAACATTGGCCTTCAACACCACTATTGAAAACCGAATCGCAACATAAATGACAAGAACCAGGGTGTATGGTAAAAAAGTCTTCAGGCTATCCCTGATCGAAAATCCCTTGAAAATATAAAATGCCAGAGGTAGCAACAGTGCAAGTGTGACCGCATATTCCTTTGAAAGCAAAGCCAGAAAAAAACAAAGCATGGCCTTGAAAAGACTGACTTTACGGGAATCCTCCTGATACCGAAAGGCAAAAATAAATGTGAGGAGTATAAACAATAAGGACATGATCTCGTCCCTGCTTTTCACGTTGGCCACCACTTCGGTATGAATAGGGTGAATCACAAACAAAAGTGTGGCGATAAAGGCCATATCCGGATCCATGCGAAATACCACCTTCCTCAGGAAAGCGAGCAACAGCACAGCCGAGAGCATATACAACAGCACATTCACGGCATGCCTGAAATGCATGCCGGCTGCAAAACAATCGGCCTCATTCCACAACCCGTCTCCATTCACGTCCTCCTCCGGATCCATTTTCCCGTTTCCGTTTTTATCCCAGCAATTGCCCTTTAGCTTCCCGTTATCCACCGTACCGATAAATTCCTGTTCGATGGCAAATGTAACGATCGACAAAGGCCGGTAACGACCGCCCGAAAGCTGGTCCTTGGCATTCATCTGCCTGTAAAAACTGTCGTACGCATCCTTGCTTAGAATTTTAGGAATGCCCTTGAAGCCCTGCTGAACGTATTCGTTTTTACCGATAACAATTCCGTCGTCCAGTGCAAACTCATTAAAATAAGAATTGAAATAAAATACAAGGGCCACAACTGAAAGGACGAGAGCCTGAATCCGAAAATCCGAAAAAAACAAAGCGGACCGGGCAGGCAAAGCGACAGGGGGTTTTGAAATCACCTGTGGCTTCGGCTTATTCTTTTGTTTCGACATCCGGGCGTAAAATTAAGATTTTTAACGCTAGCTTTAACTACCTTTGGAGACCAACATTCGTCCCCTTGAACCGGATACTTTCCACACCTATTCGTTACCTGTTGGCAGGTCTTACTGCTCTTCTGCTGAGCTCTCTTTTTACCGGCTCTGCCACAACCGATCACCTCTCCGATAAAAATGATTTTGAAAACAGCCTCCATAAAAAAGAAGTTCAGCTGACCAAAGAAGTGGCAGAGCTGGCTGCAAGGGCAGAAAAACTTACGCCCGTTCAGCTGTTCAGTGAAAGACCGGCCGATTACGACAACCTTTACCGCGAATCCGGATTCGTATTACTTGTATACGAACACGACAGTCTCCTCTAT
>JABDFU010000079.1 GCA_013286385.1 Bacteroidota bacterium | reverse complement strand
ACCTGATGAAACAGTATTGGGAATGAATACCTTCACACAATATTAACCAACCCAGAGAAGCATAATGGAATAAATTTTACAACTATATCTCCGGTTACAAACTTTCCCATGCCTTATCTTCTTCTGGTCTGTTCCAGCATACTACTGACTTTTGGTTTCAGAAAGGTTAATTCGGTCTGGATAATTTTGGGTAGTTCACTGGTAGGCTGCCTGCTGACACTGTAGCTATCCGCAGCAAGGTATTCCGGGACAATGTAAGTACTGTTTGAGGACTTTTTGTTTACTTCAGTACTTTAGCCTATACCGAACCGCAACAAGCGCTGCATGAAAAAACGAATACTCCCGGTCCTGCTTATGTTTATCACTGGCCTTGTCATGGCACAAGCACCTGTCATAACATCATTCTATCCGGCAAGCGGACCTCCGGGAACACTGGTGACAATCACAGGAACCAATTTGAAAAACGTAACTGTATTTAAAATTGGTGACACTACTGCTATCGTGGTTTCCGACACTTCAGTAATTGCTTCAAATAGCGGCGACACATTGCTGGGGCTGGTTATGCCTGCTGCAGTAACTGCAGTTATTTCGGTCACAACAGCTTCCGGAACGGCAACAAGCAGTAAAAATTTTACCGTTTTGGGGACCCTCTATCCGGGTTTTCAACAAGGAAACAAGCTTACCGGGACAGGAAATACCGGTTCGGCACAACAGGGCAGGGCCGTTTCCATTTCAACAGACGGAAATACGGCCATCGTGGGCGGACCCGATGACAATAGCCACGCCGGAGCAGCATGGGTTTATACGCGTTCTTCAGGAGCGTGGACGCAGCAGGGAAGCAAATTGGTTGGCGCAGGGGCTGTAAATGCTTCGAATGGCGCGCAGCAAGGCTGGTCAGTTTCGATTTCAGCCGATGGAAATACGGCTGTTATAGGCGGATGGAATGACAATAACAATACAGGAGCTGCCTGGATCTTTACCCGCTTTGCAGGTATTTGGTCACAACAGGGAAGTAAACTGGTGGGGTTGGGGGCTGCAGGTGAAGCTGAGCAAGGCTGCTCAGTCTCTGTTTCAGCCGATGGAAATACGGTCATAGTGGGCGGGTTAGCTGACAACTCAAACGCAGGCGCTGCATGGATTTTTACCCGTTCTGCCGGAGTATGGTCGCAACAGGGAAGCAAACTGGTCGGTTCAGGGGCTGTAAATGCCACGAATGGCGCTCAGCAAGGGAATTCGGTTTCTTTATCGGCAGATGGCAACACGGCTATCGTAGGCGGATATACTGACGATTCCAACATAGGAGCCGCATGGGTTTATATCCGTTCTGCCGGAACATGGGCTCAGCAGGGAAGCAAATTGGTGGGGACTAATGCTGCAGGTGAAGCTGAGCAAGGCTGTTCGGTTTCCGTTTCAGCAGATGGCAATACGGCTATTGTGGGCGGATTTGCAGATAATTCAGATGTGGGCGCAGCATGGGTATACACCCGTTCAGGTGGTGTATGGACGCAGCAAGGAACCAAACTGGTGGCAACGGGGTCAACTGGTCTTGCATGGGAAGGATATTCGGTTTCAATTTCGTCGGACGGAAATACGGCCATAGTGGGAGGATATTTTGACAATTACGATGTCGGAGCAGCTTGGGTTTATGCCCGCTCTGCAGGTACATGGACTCAGCAGGGCAATAAATTGGTGGGAGCAGGATCGGCAGGAAATGCAGAGCAGGGATGGTCTGTTTCTGTTTCAGCGAATGGGAATACGGCTGTAGTGGGTGGATTTAATGATGACAGCAGTACAGGAGCTGCCTGGATTTTTGTAAATGATACCTGCACGGTAACGGCCAATACCAATTCGACTCCTTCCTGCGGCGGAAATAACGGAAGTGTTTCTGCCACTGCGAGCGGAGGACGGCCTTCGTATACGTATGCCTGGAGTACCGGCGCCAGCGCACAGACAGTAAACGGTCTTTCGGCAAATAGCTATACCGTTACAGTAACAGACGCCAAGGGATGCTCACTGACTGCTGTCCAAACCGTCAACAATTCAAGTCCGGGATCTCTGATCTTCAACCCTGTTTTAAATATCTCCTGCTTTGGGGACAACAATGGAAGTGTTACTGCCATCTTAAGCAGCGGCACACCGCCCTATACCTACAACTGGAGTAATTCGGTTGCCGGCCCGACCGACTCGGGCCTTTCTCCCGGCACTTATACAGTTACAGCTACGGACAGCACAGGCTGTTTATCCAGTGCCTCAGTTGCATTAACCCAACCTGCCCCATTAACAGTTACAACTTCCACAACCGCAGCATACTCCTGGTTAAGCAATGGAACTGCCTCAACTGATGCAACAGGCGGAACAGGTGCTTATTCCTATTCCTGGATTCCGGGCGGAGCAACAGGACAAACCTTAACCGGCCTTTCCTGCAGTGGTGAATATACAGTCACTGTGACTGATGCGATGGGTTGTAACGCCACGGCTACAGCAGCGGTAAGCTGTGTTCTTGGTATCAAAGATTTAAGTACGGACATTGATTTAAAGATATTCCCTAACCCGAACAGCGGTACTTTTACCATTCAATCTTTTTCTGAAGGCCTCTATTCCATTGTCAACTCCATCGGACAAACAGTGCAATTCTTCAGATTAACTGCAGGGAACAGTTACCTTGTGAACATCGAAAACCTCAGCAGCGGCATTTATTTCATTGTCGGACATAACGGCAATCAGACGGCCGGGCAAAAAGTCGTTGTGTCGAACTAAACTCATGCAAATGAAGTAATGAAAGAATCAGGCAAACTCCCCCAAATCACATTTACCTTCTGGGTCATGAAAATCTGCGCCACCACACTGGGTGAAACGGCTGGAGATTTATTATCGATGACCTTAAACGCAGGTTACGCCCTGAGTTCAATTATTCTGCTGAGTTTCTTCTTTGCTACCCTTATCATTCAGCTCTGGTCAAAGAAATTTCACCCGGTCATCTATTGGGCCGTCATTCTGGCAACCAGTACGGCCGGCACAACCCTGTCTGACTTTATGGACAGAACCCTGGGCCTGGGCTATTTAGGCGGATCGCTCATTTTAATTTCAATTTTAGTTCTGACACTTATAGTCTGGAAAGCAACTGAGAATTCCTTGTCCGTTACCAACATAAAATCATTGCGCGCCGAACTATTTTACTGGGCAGCTATCCTATTCTCAAATACATTGGGTACGGCATTGGGAGACTTTTTAGCTGACGATTCGGGCCTGGGATTTTCGGGCGGTGCAATTCTGATCGGAAGCCTGCTGCTGATAATTGTTTTGGCACATTATTTCACTGAAATTTCCTCCGTATTTTTGTTTTGGCTTGCATTTGTACTGACAAGGCCCTTCGGTGCAACTTTTGGCGACTTGCTTACGAAAACCAGGGATAAGGGCGGATTGAATTTCGGGACCAAAGGCTCTTCCCTGTTTCTGTTTGCTGTTCTTGCAATCCTGGTTTACTTTTCTACTTCCTCCGGGAAAAAATTATCCGAAGCAGGGAAGGAAAAACAATAAGCAGCAAGGGCAAGGCCACAACAAATCCTCCGATGACGGCAATGGCAAGGGGCTGATGCAACTGGGCTCCGGTTCCGATTCCAAGTGCAAGGGGCATAAGGGCAATTATCGCCCCCAATGCGGTCATGAGTTTAGGCCGGAGCCGGGTCGAAATGGAAAAAGCAATGGCTTCGTCGACCGAAACTTTTTGAGCCTTGGTTCTGAATTGCTGAAAGGTAAAAATCGCGTTTTCACCAATAATCCCGATAATCATAATCAGTCCGGTATAGCTTCCCACATTTAAAGGCGTGTCAGTTATAAAAAGTGCAAGGTAACTGCCAGATACGCCCAGCACTGCCAGCAGAAGTATCAGCAGCGAAACCCTGAAATCCCTGAACAGAAACAAAATGACACCAAACACCAGCAAACTGGCTGTAATAAGAACATGAAGCAAATCCTGAAAGGATTTTTCCTGTTCAGCAGAAGCTCCGGCAAATGCAATCGAATAACCGGATGGCAGATGCACTTTTGAACCGATTTCCTTTTTGATGTCCCTGACAACGCTTCCCAAATCCCGCCCGTTTAGTCGGGCGGATACATCCATAACCGACTGAAGATTTTCCCTTCTTACTTCTGCAACACCAGGCTTAATATCCATGCGCATAAATTCAGAAACCGGTTTCAGTTTGCCGTCCTGAAGAAAAATAAACTGATTCTGTACATTTCTAAGTCCATTATTTTTGGCGTCCGGATAGATCATGCGAATAGCAGTCATCTGTTGGTTTTCAAGAACCTCCCCTACCACATTTCCCTCGAGCTGGGTTTGCAACTGAAATTGAAACTCAGCCGGCGTAATTGCGAATTGTGCGAGCTTTGCATAATCGGGATAGGTGTTGACTTCAGGGCCTGCAAGTATAACCCCGTTAAAAACATCGGTGGTTCCCTTCACACCGCTCACGATACCTGTAATCTGGTCGTTCAGTTCTTTGAGAATTTTTACATCCGAACCGAAGATTTTAATTTCTATCGGTTTTGCGCTGCTTAACAAATCTTCAAGCATGTCTCCGATAATCTGCCCGAAATCAATTTCAAGTGAAGGCTGAGTACTTCTGACTTTTTGCCGGATATCATCAATAACCTCCAGTGTACTACGGCTCCGGTCCTTCTTAAGCTGTATCAGATAATCGCCTTTATTGGGCTCTGTAATGAAAAATCCCATCTCAGCGCCGGTTCTTCGCGAATAATCTTCAACCTCGGGTATAGTGGCAAGAATTTTTTCTACTTCACGCATAATACGATCGGTTTCGTCAAGGGAAGTACCCGGAGGTGATTTGTAATCAAAAACAATTGAGCCTTCGTCCATTTCAGGCAGGAATCCGGTTTGAAGCCGGGGATATACAAACCAGATTGAAAAAATCAAACCACAGATAAACAGAAAGCTTATCCAGGGACGTTTTATAAAAAAAGTTATCCAGGGATAGCTGGGCGAAATTTTAGTTTCTTTTCGCTTCAGAAAGCGTTTGCGGTCATCCGAAAGCAGAAGATAGACAATGGGCAGTACGATCCAGGTAACCAGGAAAGAACAAATCAGCGTAATGATCATGGTATTGGTCAGCACATTAAAATAAGCTCCTGCGATTCCACCCATCAGTATAAAGGGAAAAAATATGACGATGGTGCTGATTGAAGAACCCAGCATCGAAGGGAATAAATAACGGATAGCTTTTGTTATGGCAACCGCCGTCCGCTCAGTCGGAAACTCCTCGTGCGTGCGGTGTATTTGCTCGACCACTACAATAGCATCATCAATGATAAGTCCTATTGCCGCAGCGATTGCACCAAGGGTCATGATATTGAAATTGTAATGGAAAAGATACAATACGCCCAGTGTGAGACCCAGCGTAACCGGAATGGTTATCAGGATGCTCAGACTGGCTTTCAACGACCGCAAAAATAAAATAGCAACAAAAATCGCAAGCAGCAGACCCAGCCATAGGCTGTCATTCACGCTTCTCACCGAATCATGGACAAAGTCAGCCTGCACATAATACGGTTTAAGCTGCACTCCCGAAGGCAAAATTTTATTGAGTTCAGCAACCTTGAGTTTCATGGCATCCGACACTTCGATAAGGTTCGCATTGGGCTGCTTGTAGACATTTACAAGCAATGCTTCATGCCCGTTTGCATTTACCCGTATATACTCGACTTGCTCCCTGATTTCAACCTTTGCAATATCACTGAGCAGGATTACGCGACGCGAATCATTCCGGATGACAACACTTTTAAGATCCTGCAGATTGTACACACCGGCATCCGTAAGATTCAGGTACAGACGTTTGTAATCATAGGAGTAACCGTTTGAGTTGATGAAATTGGTTTGCTGCAGGGCCGTTGACACCATTTCGGGAGTAATGCCGAAAGAGCTCATTTTCCGCGGGTCAAGCTCAGCCCAGTATTCCTTTGTTTTCCCGCCCAAAACGCGGGCCGAAGAAACTCCTGCCACCTGTGAAAGAAAAGGCTTGATGACATTGATGGCAAGCAGCTTCAGCTCAATGGCGCTTTTCTGCGGCCCGTCCAGATTATACCCCATCACAGGCAGGAGTGACGGACTCATTTTTTCAACTGTTATATCGGTATTGGGCGGCAGATTATTCCGTATTTCATTGATACGTGATTCAATCATCTGCTGACTCAGGTTGATATTGGCATCCCAGTTGAAATAGGCTGAAATTTCACAGGAGCCCCTGCTGGTGGTGCTTTGAACCATATTGAGATCGTAAACCTGTTTGATGGCATTCTCGAGTGGCTTGGTAACCGTAATTACCATTTTATCCACAGGCTGCTGCCCATCCTCAACAATAATTTTTATTTTCGGAA
>JABDFU010000078.1 GCA_013286385.1 Bacteroidota bacterium | reverse complement strand
ACGAAGAATTGCTTCACGATCTGGGTAAGAAAAATATTTATATTCTGAACGAGCGCATGCTCAATGCCGAGCATGTCAAATTTGTCAGACAGTATTTTCATGACGAGGTCATGCCGGCCCTGGTGCCGATCATGCTGGACAATAACTCTACTTTTCCTTACCTGAGGGATAAGGCGGTTTATTTTTTGATCAAACTCAACCGGGAAGGGAAAAAGCCGAGGTACTCGCTGATTGAAATCCCCTCTGAAGTACTGCCGCGCTTTGTGGTTCTTCCCAAGCAGGGAGAGAAAAAATTTATCCTTTTGCTGGATGATGTGATGCGCTATTGTATGGATGTGGTATTTGCCATTTTTGAACAGGACTCTATAGAGGCCTATACGATAAAGCTGACCAGGGATGCTGAGCTCGACATCGATAATGATGTAACGCAGAGTTTCGTTGAAAAAATCTCGAAGAGTCTGAAAAACCGAAAGAAAGGCGCCCCAGTACGGCTGACTTACGACAACGACATGCCAATTGACATGCTTGATTTTCTGATGAAAAAGATCAACGGATTGAAAACCGAAAATCTGATTCCGGGCGGGCGTTACCACAATTTTAAGGATTTCATCAGATTCCCCAATGTGGGAGATTCAGAATTGCTGTATCAGAAACCCATGCAGCTTGATCACGAGGCTTTTTCAGGAAGGAAAAGTTTTCTTAAGGTTATACGTGAGAGGGATATCCTGCTTTTTTATCCGTACCAGAGTTTCTCCCATATCCTGGATGTATTGAGGGAAGCGGCGATTGATCCCAAGGTGGAGGCCATCAAAATGACCCTTTATCGTGCGGCTAATCATTCCCGTGTGGTGAATGCCCTGATCAATGCCATGCGCAATGGAAAAAAAGTGACACTGGTTGTTGAAATACAAGCCCGTTTTGATGAGGAGGCCAATCTGCACTGGGCCGATAAACTGAAAGAGGAAGGTGCTACGGTTATTTACGGAGTGCCCGGCCTGAAAGTGCACTCGAAACTTTTTCTGATTACCCGAAGGGAAAGCGGCAAACCGGTGAATTATGCGCATGTGGGCACGGGTAATTTCAATGAACAAACTTCTAAAATCTATTCAGACATCAGCCTGCTCACCAGTGACAAACGAATTACCGAAGAAGTGGCCCGGCTTTTTCTTTTTTACGGAGATAATCTGAAGCGCGGAAATTATAAACATTTGCTGGTCGCCCCTTTTTTCATGCGTAAGAAGTTCAATAATTTTATCAACAGGGAAATGGAGCATGCCAAGGCAGGTAAGCCGGCTTACATCCATATGAAACTGAACAATCTGGTAGACCGGGATATCATCCAAAAGCTCTATGATGCAAGCGAGGCGGGAGTTAAAATAAAACTGATTGTAAGAGGAATTTGTTGTCTGGTTACCGGCGAGAATTACAGCAAGAATATAGATGCCATAAGTATTGTTGATAAGTACCTCGAGCATGCACGCATGTTTATATTTTGCAACGGAGGCAATGAGAAATACTTTTTATCTTCGGCAGACTGGATGGGGAGAAATTTTGACAACCGTTCGGAAGTAGGAGTTCCTGTTTTTGATGAGCGATTGCAAAAAGAGTTGCGGACATTTTTTGATCTGCAATGGAGAGACAATTGCAAAGCGCGAGTAATGAATAAAAAACAGGACAACCCTTACCGCAGTACAACATCAAAAATAAAAAGGCGTACCCAGGACGAAATTTATTCCTGGCTCAAAGAAAAGAAAGCACTCGCTAAAAGGAGTTGAAAGCTAAAAGAAGTTGAAGTTCGCGGCCATCGACATCGGTTCAAATGCAGTCAGGCTCCTGTTCTGTAATGTACTCAATGGCAAAAGCGAGGCGGTCTTCAAGAAGGCCGAATTGATCAGGGTTCCCCTGAGATTGGGGGAGGATTCCTTTCTCACCGGCAAAATATCTGATAAAAAAACCGAAAAGCTGATTCAGTCGATGCGGGCCTTCAGAAACCTGATCGATGTCTATGAGGCCGTGGATTACAGGGCCTGTGCTACTTCTGCCATGCGGGAAGCGAGCAACAGCGCTGAGATTATCGAGCGCATCAAACGGGAAGCCGGGATCAAGGTGGAGGTCATTGACGGCGCCACGGAGGCTGATATTATTTACAACAACCACATTGCCGAGCACCTGAGCAACGACTCATCCTACCTGTATATGGACATCGGCGGAGGGAGCACTGAGATTACTTTGTTTCACAAAACCAAGGTGGTAGCTTCGCGTTCGTTCAATATCGGGACCATTCGTATGTTGCATAACAGGGTCAGCAAGGAATACTGGACAGAGTTTAAGGATTGGATACGGGAAACCACAAAGAATTATCACCCGCTTACTGCCATTGGTTCTGGCGGCAATATCAACAAGATATTCGCCATGTCGAGGAAAAAGCAAAGCAAGCCGATTACATACGCCAAGCTAAAATCGATCTGTGAATTACTCGAGGCCTATACCTACGACCAGCGGGTACGGGAACTGGGGCTGAAACCTGACAGGGCGGATGTGATTGTGCCGGCCTCTAAAATTATGCTGTCGGTAATGAAAAACGCAGAAATCGATAAAATGTACGTTCCCCAGATAGGACTTTCGGACGGAATTGTACATCTCTTGTATGAGAAGTATAAGTCGAAGGTGACTGCCATGAGTTAGGTTTTAACTTTTTTTAACATTTTGGCCTGAAAATTTTTATTTTCAGGCCATTATATTTGCAAACTGAATTTGTGAACAGATTTTTGAGAAATGGATATTAATGTAACCGGATTGACGAAGCTGTACGGGGCTCAAAAGGCGCTTGATAATGTTTCGTTTCATGTCAAAACGGGAGAGATTGTAGGTTTTCTGGGTCCGAACGGGGCCGGTAAGACTACCGCCATGAAAATTATAACCTGTTACCTGAGTGCTACCAGCGGTGAGGTGAAGGTGGGGGATTATACGGTGCGCAACAATTCACAGGAAGTAAAACGAATGATAGGCTATTTACCCGAGCACAATCCGCTTTACCTGGATATGCCTGTAATTGATTACCTGGAGTTTTCGGCTTTGCTGCAGGGAGTTGAAAAGAGTAAGGTTCAGCTGAGGATAAGGGAAATGGTAAAGAAGTGCGGCTTGAATGTGGAGAAACACAAAAAGATCGGTGAGCTTTCAAAAGGTTTTCGTCAGCGGGTGGGACTTGCCCAGGCGATGATTCACGATCCCCAGGTACTGATTCTGGATGAGCCTACAACAGGGTTGGATCCCAACCAGATTGTGGAGATTCGCCGGCTTATCAGGGAACTGGGAAAAGAAAAGACCGTGATCCTGAGTACGCATATATTGCCTGAAGTGGAAGCCACCTGTGACCGTATTTTGATTATCAGCAAAGGGAAGATCGTAGCGGACGGTACATCGGATACCCTGCGAAAAAAATCGCAGGGCAACGAAATGCTGAAGCTGAAGATTGAGGACGGAAACAAGATGGATATTCTGCGCGCTTTGCAGCAGCTGGAAACCGTTGCATTGGCGGATGTTATTGCGGGGAGCGAAAATGTGTTCGAGGTTCAGAGCAAGGGAAGTCTGTCTTCACGACGAAATGTGTTTAAGCTTTGTGTGGATAATAAATGGGTGCTGACTGAGGCAGTGCCGTATGAAACGAAGCTGGAGGATATTTTCAGGGATTTAACAATTAACTAGCGATCAGGAAATGAGGGCACTAGTAATACTAGCAAAACGGGAGCTTCAAAGTTTTTTTGATTCGCTGGTTGCGTATATTATGCTGGCTGCTTTCCTGGGTTTCAGCGGATTTTTTACCTGGCTTTACGGCTCGGATGTATTCTTAAGAAATCAGGCCGATTTGCAGACCTTTTTCGGCATTGCCTATTGGACCTTGTTTTTCTTTATTCCTGCACTCACTATGAAAATGCTGGCGGATGAACGCAAGAGCGGAACCATTGAGTTGCTGTTTACCAAGCCTATCAGTGACTGGCAGATTGTATGCGGAAAGTTTCTGGCCTGCCTTTCCCTGATCCTGATTGCTTTGCTGTGTACACTACCGTATTATATTACCGTTTGGAAACTCGGGCCGGTTGACCACGGCTCGGTTCTTTGCGGCTACCTGGGATTGATCCTGATGAGTTCGGCCTATATCAGTATCGGCATCTACGCCAGCAGTGTGACCAACAACCAGATCGTGGCTTTTCTGGTTTCGCTTTTTGCGGGGATGTTTTTTCACATTCTGCTTGACATGATTTCGAAAAATTTTACCGGGACAGCAGGAGAACTCATTTCTTACCTGAGTGTTTCTTCACATTACGATTCGATCTCAAGAGGAGTCATTGACTCCAAAGACATCATCTATTTTTTATCCCTCATTTTTATGTCACTTTTTCTTTCGGAGGTTTCATTGGCTAAACAAAAATGAAGAACAAGCAAAGCATATCTGTTACGGTAGCTCTGGTGGCGGGCATTCTGATTTTACTGAATGTGCTGGCTGACCGGTATTTTACCCGCCTGGATTTTACTGAGGACAAGCGCTATACACTGAGTCATGCCACGCACGATATACTTTCTTCGCTGAAGGATCCGGTTACGGTGACCGCTTATTTTTCAGAGGATCTGCCACCTGATATTGCCAAAACCCGCAGGGATTTTAAAGAGTTGCTGGTTGAATTTTCCGCCAACAGCAAAGGTAAGGTGGTGTACGAATTTATCAATCCGAATACGGATGAAAAAGCCGAGAAAAAAGCCAACCAGGAAGGCATCAGCCCGGTGATGGTAAATGTGCGGGAGAAAGATCAGATGAAGCAACAGAAAGCCTACATGGGCGCTTTGGTGCAGATGGGAGAGCGCAGGGAAGTAATACCGTATATGCAGCCGGGTGCGGCTATGGAATATGCGCTGGCTTCGAACATAAAAAAATTATCGTTGAGCAACCGTATTTCGATTGGCCTCCTTCAGGGCCAGGGTGAAGCGAAACTTTCTGCTATGAATCAGGCGAATCACCTGCTGTCTATTGTGTATGATGTCAGGGAGGTTTCCTTAAGTGATACCGTACCAGTGCCTGCCGATTTGAAAACGTTGTTGATTGTTGATCCCCAGGATTCTTTCGGTGACCTGCAGCTGGCCCAACTGGATGAATTTATGAATAAGGGCGGCAATTTATTTATTGCCGCCAGCTCATCGAAAGCAGATTTTCAGAAATCCATGGCTCAGGTTCGTCATACCGGGTTGGAGGGCTGGCTGAGCAAGAAAGGGCTAAGCATAAGTGACGAATTGGTGATTGATGCGAGTTGCGGGTCGGTTCAGGTTCCCCGTCAGTACGGCGCCTATCAGGTTATGCAGCCTATAAATTTTCCTTACCTGCCGGTGTTGCATTCGGTGGCTGATCATTCGATAACCAAAGGTCTTTCCACTTTGTTTTTTCAGTTTGCCAATCCTCTGTCGTATAACGGCCCGGCCGGAGTTAAATTTACTCCGCTTGTTATGAGTTCTGAAAAATCGGGAACCCAGAAACTTCCGGTTTATTTCGATATCGGGCGGCAATGGACGCAAAAGGATTTCCCTATGTCGGGGCTGGTTCTGGCTGCTGCTCTTGAAAGCAGCAGCTCAAAATCAAAGATGGTTGTGGTGGCCAACGGAAATTTTGCAGTGAACGGTGAGAATGAGCGCTCGGCACAGCTTCAGGCCGACAATGTCAATTTGCTGGTAAATGCCGTTGACTGGCTGTCCGATGATACCGGTTTGATTGAACTGCGCACCAAAGGGGTTGTCTCACATCCGCTCAGGCAAGTAGAAGACAGCTCAAAACTTCTGATCAAGTATTTTAATTTTCTGTTTCCTATTCTGCTGATTATCATCTACGGGTTTGTCAGGTTTCAGATGAGAAGAAATCAGCGGATGAAACGGGCCGAGGAGAATTATATTTAGAGCTGCTGAGAACCATGCTTAGGGAAATCAATACCAGAATTCTTTTACTTGTACTTTTGCTGCTTGGAGTATTGCTTTACTTTACGATCTGGCGTGATTCTGCAGGACATGAAAAAACATTCAGGGACGAATTTTACAGCATCGATTCGGCACAGGTTAAATCAATTCTTATTTATCCCCAGAGTACAAAGCATGAGGAAATCAGACTGCATCTGGTCAATGGATCTAAATGGGCGGTGAAAACAAAAGCCGTTGACGATGCCGAGGTGGATACTGTAGTGCTTTTTTCTGTTCTGAAAACAATGCTTCACCTGAAACCCCAGCGCCTGGCGGCCAACGATAAAGAACGCTGGAAGGAATTTAATGTGACCGATTCTCTTTCTACCGAGTTGAAAATGCTGGATGGAAACGGAAAAGTTCTGGCTGATCTTTTGGTAGGAAAGTTTTCTTACAATCAGCAGACCCGGGGCGGGATTACGTATGTGAGGCTGAGCGATGACGAAAAGGTGTATGCTGTGGAAGGCTTTTTGTCACTCCTGCTCAATCAGGGGGCTGACCGCTGGAGAAATAAAATGGTGCTTGCGACTGTTAAGGCAAACTTAA
>JABDFU010000077.1:6478-6585 GCA_013286385.1 Bacteroidota bacterium | reverse complement strand
TGGCCATCAGCAAAACAGCAGCAAAAAAAACGGAACGGCAACTACTGTTCAAAAGGATTATTTACCGATTGATTCCCGGCCTGAATTTTCTATTCTTCCTGAAACCC
>JABDFU010000077.1:5706-6468 GCA_013286385.1 Bacteroidota bacterium | reverse complement strand
CTCTGCTGCCGGGGAGTTTTTGTATCCGGTTTCCGGCAAGATCCGGTACTGGATTTCTGGTTCCCTCCCAAAATAAGTTGATTTCCCTGTTGTTCTGAACTGAAACCTGTTTTCAGATCAGGGCTTTGACTAAACAAAATCAAATCAACTTAATTTCTTTACAGATGAAAGCATTTCATTATTTTGCCATATTACTTTGCGTATGTATAAGCTCAGCAGGATTCTCTCAGAATTCATTATCAGGAGTTATAACCGATTCAACCAGCCACAACCCGATTGAAGGGGCCGTGGTCTATATCCCCGACTTAAAGGTGGCCGCTCAAACCCGAACGGAGGGTAAGTATTCGTTGATTAAAATTCCTCAGGGCTCATACCTGGTGGAGGTGCATTTGGTAGGCTATGGAACGGTGTCCCGTCGGATTGATATTCAGGGTGATGTCAGCTGGAATATTGGCATGTCTGAAGCTGCTATTCAAAAAAATGAAGTAGTCGTTACCGGAAATTCATCTGCTACTTCTGCCTCACTTACCCCTCAATCCACCACGGAAGTGAGCAAGGAATACATTGATGAAAATTCCTCCACAAATGTAATTGATGCCATTGCCAAGACTCCCGGTGTTTCTGCCATGACGGACGGTCAAAGCATTTCGAAACCCGTAATCAGGGGCCTGGGTTATAACCGCGTATTGACACTGAATGACGGGGTAATGCAGGTTGATCAGGCCTGGTTTGACGAATTCGGTATTGAGGCGGACCCTGATG
>JABDFU010000077.1:0-5696 GCA_013286385.1 Bacteroidota bacterium | reverse complement strand
CTGATGCGGTTGAAAGTTATGAGATTTTAAAAGGCCCTGCTTCCCTTGCCTATGGATCCGACGCCATAGCAGGCGTCGTCAATCTGATTCCTGAAAAGGCATTGCCTGAGGGACAGATGAGGGGAGAAGTCCTTACTAACTACCAGACCAATAACGGACTTATAAATGATATGCTCCATCTGGCCGGAACCGAGAACGGGATTTCCTGGAGTGCACGTGTGGACAACACGATGGCCCATTCCTATCAGGATCCTTACGATGGATACGCACTAAATACCCAGTTCAGCAATTTCAATACCGATGGTACGATTGGCATTCACCGCAGCTGGGGATATTCACAGGTGCATGTGAGTTATTTTGATATGTCAACGGGAATTGTCGATGGAACAAGGGATTCGGCAACGGGAATAATGGAAAGGCAGGTATCCTATCCGGGACTTAATGGAGGGGGAGCTACCTATGTGATTCCATCTCATCAGGATGAAGTCTCCTATACTCCTTTTGTAATTAACCAGCGTATCCGTCATACCAAGGCTGTATGGGACAATAGCCTATCTGTGGGGAAAGGACGAATTACCGGTATTTTTTCCTACCAGCTCAACCAACGTCAGGAAACCAATGATCCGACTCAGGTCAACACGCCTGATATTTATTATTACTCACAGGCGGCAACCTACGATTTGCGTTATGTTTCTCCCCAGATGAAAGGATTCAATTATTCTGCCGGCGCAAATGGACTTTACCAGGCCTCGCAGAGTCTGGGTACCCTGATGCTGATTCCCAATTATAACATTTTTCAGATCGGGGGGTTTGCAATCGCCAATGAAAAAATAGGAAACCTGAACCTTAGCGGAGGATTACGCTGGGATACCCGGACCTTTTCAACTATTGATCATTGGGTAGATTCAAATCAGGTTCCGGTATCTGCAAACACGTACGCAGGAATTCATGAATTCGTCGGTTTCACGACACATTTCAGTGGAATGTCCGGAAGCTTTGGAGCGGCCTATACACTCCCTCATAATTTATTTCTGAAAGCTAATATTGCCCAGGGCTACCGGGCACCTAATGTTTCTGAATGTGCAGCCAATGGTATACACGACGGAACAGTTGTCTGGGAATTGGGGAATGCAGAACTTAAACCTGAAACCAGTGTAGAGGAGGATATTTCTTTTGGAATGAATGGGAAGGACGTTAGTTTTGAATTTGATCTTTTCAATAACAATATCAATGATTTTATTTACGCTCAGGGGTTAAACAGCAAGATTCCCGGACCCGGAGGGAAAATCATCGATTCAACGAATAATACCTTTCCACAGGTTAGCCTGGGTCCTGCCCCGGTTTATAAATACGTACAGGGTCCTGCCCAGCTATATGGAGGCGAAGCAGTTCTGGATATTCATCCCCGGGATCTGAAATGGGTCGAATTAAATTCTTCACTGAGTATTGTTCAGGGCGGTTTGCTGCATGTGCCGGATACCATTAAGTATTTGCCTTTTGTTCCTCCCACACGAATTACAGCGGACCTTAAATTCAAACGCAAATCTTTAGGTAAGGGAATTAAGAACCCCTACCTGAAAGTAGGGTTGCTTTATTGTTTCGAACAGACTCAGATTTATGAGCAATATGCAGTTTACAACGGCTATAGTACATATGGAACTTCCACTACTCCGCCAACTCCTTACGAGTATGCGGCCAGTAAAGAGGCTACTCCAGGTTATATTTTATTCAACGCCGGTTGCGGTGGCGATTTTCTCAACAAGAACGGACATACCATCGCCAGGTTTTATTTCACATGCAATAATATCTTTAATACCGCATACATGGATTACATGAGCCGTTTTAAGTACTACCCCGTAAATTATGCTACCGACAGGGTAGGGGTGTTCAATATGGGAAGGAATTTCAGTTTTAAACTGATCATTCCGCTGGATTTTAAAGGGTAATATCCCTAATGGCTCGGGTCTGTTATTTTCAATATTTTCATTAACTTAGTGGATTAACTAACCTGAAAGCTAGATAGACGTATGGGAAAGAAAGCACTTTTTCTGGGGTTTTTATGCATTTTTATTCTTGGAGCAACAACAAGATTTTCAGCACAATCCATAATTCCTCCTTTTGATGTGGCTGGCTGTAAAAATGCAGCAATAAAAGGCGGAATGCAGTCTTCTGAATTGCCCGGATGGATCAAGTATTGCAGGGCAGTGTATTATGCCTCTTATGCCAAAGCGGCCAGGCTGGCCAGCGATGCAACAGCCAAACTCAGAGGTACGACTTCCCTGGTTTCGGCCTGTACCAATTTGGATTTTTCGAGTCAGAATTTTACGGGTTGGTCAGGTGATACCGGCAGAATCGTCAGAGCGGTTGATACCTTAAGCTATCCTGCGACTAACTATGCGCCTGGAATTTTCAGTGATGGAATAAATGCTTCGTTTCTGGATCCGCTGGCAAGACAAACCATCATTACGCTGTTAGCAGTTGATACAGCTCTTCCGATCGCAGCGCCTTACATCGGATGGGACCCACGGATTAACAATAATGGATTTATAGATAAAGTGATGCCCATTGATTCTGATGTCAGGATGGTTCGGCCCGGAACCCATGTTTCGGTTAGATTGGGCAATGCCCTGGCCGGTTACCAGACCAATAAACTTTCAAAAACCTTTGTGGTGGATGCTGCCAGCCGGGGTATAACATATAGCTACGTTGCCATTTTGGAGAATCCCAATCATCCCAGGGTTGAGCAGCCCAGTTTTGAAGTGAGGCTCCTGAATTCGCACGATTCCCTTCTTCCGGGCCCCTGTTCTGTTTATCAGGTTTATGCCGGATCAGGTGCAAGTTATATCGCTTACCCGGATACGGTATGGGACAATCCCTACGAAGTTGATCCGGGTTATTACAATACGGTGTTTGATTTTAAGCCATGGACTACAGTCAGTGTTGACTTGCTTCCCTATCTCGGGGATACCATTACGGTTGAATTCACTACAAAAGACTGTGCGCTGGGAGGACATACCGGCTATGCTTACATCGACGCAACCTGTGGAGCCTCCTTTGATATTACCTCCTATTTTTGCCCTGGTCAGACCGCTGATACCTTAACTGCTCCTCCAGGTTTTCAGCACTATTTGTGGAGGGATCCCAGCGGAACTGTCGTCACTCCTGTTGCCGGTGATTCAGCCCAGATAATAGTTCTCAACCCCCAGTTGAATACTACTTATACCGTTGAGGTGATCTCCTTTACAGGTTGCGCAAGTATAATGAACGCCCAGATTCTTTTAAATCCAAGGATGCCTGAACCTGATTACCTTCTGAAACAAAATGTATTTACCCCCAATGGCGATGGGATAAATGACACCTTTAAAACAAGTCAGTTTCAGTTTGTAAACAATTTCAGTATTGAAATATTTAACCGCTGGGGACTTCAGGTCTTTTCCTCTACTGATTGTACAAAGGAATGGGATGGAAAGATAGGCGGAGGGGATGCACCGGCCGGAACTTATTTCTGGATCGCCAAGTATTCAAGTACCTGCAATCCTGCCCATAGCGAAATCACTTCGCACGGGTTCGTTGATTTGTTTCGGGGAAAAGAATAAAAAGGCTTTAAATTCCGTAACCTTGTGTATCAATCAGGTATTCACCTTCGGTATGCCTGTAACTTAAAACAGGCACTTTCGAGTGATTGACAATCTGTTGCGCAAAGGTGCCCAGGAAAATACCGGTCGTTTTTGATTCGTGTCCGGTATTGATGACGATCAGGTCGCATTTACTGTCACCGGCATATTTCAGAGCCGCATTTGCCACATTCTCTCCGGGAAGAATCACTGTTTCGTAATTGATATTTTTCTCGGTAAGTAATTTTTCAACCGGGCTCAGCTTTACCTTGAACAGTTCAAGGTCCTTTTTGTCAGCCGAGTCTGAAAGTCCAAGCAGGTGAATCTTGCTGCCGAACAGTTCAGCAAAATCTATTGCAATATTCAGTTTTTCACGGCTGTGCAGGGAATTGTCAATGGGGACCATGATATTTTTGAACTCATTTTTGGTAGCATTTCCCTGAATGGTCAAAACGGGAATTTTTGAAAGGGTGACTACCCGCTGGGCGTTGCTTCCGATGAAGTGCTCCCTGTAACCCGAAGTGCCGTGAGTGCCCATTACAATCAGGTCCATCTTTTCGCGTTTGCAGAAATCGAAAACTTCCTTTTCAATATTTCCTGTGGTGACGAAGACCGAGGCATTGATGCCTGAATCCTTTTTAATTGTTGAGCTGATTTCCTCCATTTGTTTTTGCGCGGCCAGCTCAATTTCCTTTATAGAAGGCAGGATAGACCTTACCTCAGGCACTATCGAAAAGTAATAGTCATTGAAAACCAACACATGCAGCAAGGCGATCTCGGCATTGAGTTTCTTCGCCAATACTTTTGCTGTTTCCAGTGCTGCGGTGGAAGACTCGCTCAGGTCAACCGGTACAAGTATTTTTTTGATTTCTGGGTTCATGGGCATTGAATTTTTAACAAAGGTAGGTTTGAAGGGTTCGTTAATCAATGATCTAAATATACAGGTTACCTGATATATATCATACTAAATCTGAATTCTGATTTCTATTAATTTTGAACTCCGATAACCTTCAGATAGGCCACATGCGAACGCAAGGCACTGAGGAAAGTGGGGTATTCTCTATAATCCACATTGTATTGCCGGCATATTTCTTTGACCAATTTGCTTATCTGGGGGTAATGTACGTGGCTGATCCGCGGAAACAGGTGGTGTTCAATCTGAAAGTTCAGTCCGCCTGAAAACCAACAGACGATTTTGCTGTTGGTTGAAAAATTTGCCGTACTGGCCAGTTGATGCTCGGTCCAGTCGGACTCCATTTTCTGATTTGTCTGATTGGGGAGGGGAAAAGAAGAATTCTCAACAATGTGGGCCATTTGAAAAATAATACTGATGGCCCATCCGCAGACAAAGGAGGCGACCAGGTAGCCAACAAGGGTTTTCAGCAAGCCCAGACGGATAATGGGCAGGGCCAGGAAAAGGAAAAGATAAATAATTTTGCTGGTCCAGAAAATAAGGTGTTCAGGAGGATTCATTTTCTTAAAACGGGTGTTGGAAATTTTCCCGGTAAAGTACTTGCTGAAATCTTTGTTGAATACCCAGGTAAGGTAGGTCATTCCGTACAGAACGGTCCAATAGATATGTTGGTAGCGATGGTACCATCTCTTTTTCTGGCTGCTGTTGGTTCGGATCCAGGGCTGTATGTCGATGTCGTCGTCATGACCCTCAATATTGGTGAAGGTGTGGTGGTTGATGTTGTGTTTTTGTTTCCATAAATAGGAGGAGCCACCCATCAGGTTGAGGGAATAAGCCATCAGTTCGTTCACCCAGCGTTTCGGGGAATAACTCCCGTGGGCTCCGTCGTGCATGATATTGAATCCGATAGCGGCGAGGTTAAGTCCGAACAAGACACAGATTAGCAGGTCTGCCCAAACCGGAAGACTGAAGAATACAAGCAATGCATAACTCGTCAGGGCAATAAAAAGCAAAATGCCGGTCTTCAGAAAAAGTTTGCGGTTGCCGGTAAACCGGATTGATTCAGTGGCAAAATACTCGTCCACTTTTTTTCTAATCGCGATGGAAAAGGCAGGTCTTGCAGTGCTGAAAGATATGCGGGACGAAACGTTCAATGGCCTAAGCTAGTC
>JABDFU010000076.1 GCA_013286385.1 Bacteroidota bacterium | reverse complement strand
CTGTTCTGACCCTTCTTTTTTTTCTGACCCTGGGCAATAAACCCCGGCTTTATATTTATTTCTGTGAAGTCAAACAAGGTTTTAATACTGATTTTGAAAAAAACCTCCCTTCGCTTGAAGCTCCTCTTATAAATGCGCTGGACAAGGCCGGAATAAAGGAAACAGACTCCATTGCGTTTTACGATGACGTTATGATGCTCAACAGGAATGGAGTGAGTGAGGGAAGTCAACATCGGTTCTGGCTGCCTTTGAATCCAACTACCGAAATGATCGCGCTGAAAAATGAAAGATCTGAAAAATATATTGACCGTTTTGTAAATCAGTTTCATTCTTCGGGTTGGATGATCAGAAATAAAAAGGAAAATGGGAAAGGCAGACTGACCTATGATGTTTTAAATGGTTTTATTTCGAAAAATTATGAAATGCTTCCCGGGGGATATGAGGATGAAAGCTGGCAGATAACACGTTACCAGTACAAATTTGGCTCCAATTCTCTTCACAATTACCGGGAAGCCATAAAGGCAGAGGGGAGAAGGCCATGGAACGGGAAAAAAATTAAGGTTTGCGGATCAAAATCCCCCTGTTTCCGGGGTAAATGCCTACCCGGATTCCGGCAAGTCCCATTCCCCGGGTGATTTTAAGAAAGCTGTTTTTAAAGGGGATGGGGGCCATGCGTCCTTCAAGTCTCCGGATTTTGAAACAGCCTCCTCAGAAGGCTCGACTCCATAAACGGTCGTAAATCCTGCTTTCTGACACAGAAGCGGCAGGGTCTTTTTGTTGAATAAATAAATATGCTCCACATCGTAAATCGGTGATTTTTCTCCGAATAGTCTGGCCTGAAGGCTTTTTTCGTTGTGCATGATCAGGTAAGCCAGGCCTCCCGGTTTCAGCAATTGCAGTATTTTTTTTAAAACACTCAGCGGATCTATCAGGTGGTCAAGTGTCTGGAAACAGGTAATCAGGTCGAAAGAGTTTTCAGGGTAGCTGGCATTTTCAAAAAAACCGGTAAAGATGTTTTCCTTCAAGTCTCCGGATTTTGAAACAGCCTCCTCAGAAGGCTCGACTCCATAAACGGTCGTAAATCCTGCTTTCTCAAGTTCCTTTAAAAAGAATCCGCTCCCGCAGCCAATTTCAAGCGCTTTTTCTCTGCCCTGAAACAACCCGAGGTTCTCTTTAATATACTGGATATAGGATTCGGCGATAAAGGAGGTTTCCTTATCGTAGTTCTGTTTACTGTGCTGGTAAAGGCTTGCAATTTTTGCATACGGCAGGATCGGAGAGGAGAATACCGAACTGCAGTTTTGGCATTCCAGCAATTGGTAATGGTAGTGCTCAGTGGTTCTGCGTGCAGAAAAAATATCAGCGGTCAGGTCTTTCTCAGAAAAATTCTGAGGAAATTTAACTTTGGTATGCGAATTGGTTCCGCAAAGCAGGCATTTGGTGGTTGTAAATTCGTCCATTCGGTTTAGTTAAACGATTTTTTTATTTTGCCGATCTCGCTTGCGCTTTCGAGTTTTTTTCCCCGGTATACGATTGATTTGCGGATAAATTTCGGTCTGCCCTTGGTTTCTTCGAAGACCTTGCTTAAATATTCGCCAAGGATAGATACGGCGAGCAGCTGTATGCCGCCGAAAAACAAAATCAAGACGATAATGGTTGTTAGCCCATGAGGAACATTCGGGTATAAAATCCGGGCGATAATCTGAAGGATCATGGCCAGGAAGGAAACAATCGTTAAAAAGAACCCCATATAACTCAGGGCCTCCAGCGGAACAAAGCTGAAAGAGAAAATAGCTTTTTTTGCCCACCAGATATTTTTTCTCCAGTTGTTGGTGCTTTTTCCGAACATGCGTTCGGGCCTTACATAATCCACACCGGTCTGCTTAAATCCCACCCATGCCCGGAGACCCCTGAGGAACTGTTCCTTTTCAGGGAGTACAATCAGTTCATCCACAACTTTGCGGTCTATCAGCGAAAAATCTCCGGCATCGACCGGAATAGAAACATAGGATAGTCTGCTGAAGATCCGGTAAAATAGTTTGTAGCAGGCATTCATCAGCCAGGAGGTATCCCGCTTGATGCGCTTTCCATAGACCACTTCGTATCCCGAGCGCCACTTTTCATAAAAGGCCGGAATAAGTTCGGGCGGATCCTGTAAATCGCCATCCATCAGCACTACCGCATCACCTGAGGCGATTTCCATTCCGCTCAAAAAAGCAGATTGGGAACCGAAATTCCTGGAGTGTGTTATACCTATTACATCCGAATCTTTTTCGCAGATCCCGGCAATGACCTCTTCGCTGGAATCGGGAGAGGCGTCGTTTACAAATATAATTTCGTACCGGAGTTTAAGTTCACTGAAGGTTTTTACCAGGCGCTGATACATTACCGGAATAGCCTGTCCGTCTTTGTAGCAGGCAATTATGCAACTGATCTTGCTTGATTTAAGAGGTTCCTGAAAAGCCGGCAAAATCTCCTGTGAGTAATTCAACTTGTCCTGCCATTCACTTGTTTTCAATAAGCCCTGTTCAAGCGAGGTTTCAGGTTTCCAGCCGATCAGGCGTTTGGCCTTTTCATAATTACCGTACCAGTTTTTAAGGTCCCATTTGCGGTCCGGCATACTGCCCCATTCAGGCTTCACCTGAACATTAAAGAGCTCAGCTGATTTTTCAACCAATTCCTTTATGGTGGTTTTTTTTCCTGAACCGATATTGATTGATTCGCCGTACAGGGCGGGGTTCATTTTTTCAGCCGCGTCTATAAACGCGGCAACACAATCGCCCACATAGATAAAATCCCTGCTGATCTCAGGGGAAACCAGCGGTGGCAAAGTCTTCTGTTTGGCATTTTCAATTAGTCTCGGAATCAGACGGTCGGGCTCTTCCCAGGGGCCGTAAACCGAATAGAGTCGTAAGTTCAGGCAGGGGAGCTGGTGGATCTTTGCAAAATACTGAAGCATGTAACTTACAGATACTTTCGAAACCGAATAATGACTGTTGGGCAGAAGTTCATCCGCTTCTTTGGGGCCTTCGCAATTCAGTCCATATTCAGAACTGCTTCCGGCATTAATATAGGCCGATATGTCTCTGCATTCTTCCAGAATATGAAGCGTACCGATTACATTTGTTTCGTAAGTAAGTGTGCTTGAATTCTGCTTGGAGTAGGCGCCGTAGGCGGATAAATTAAACACTGTTTTGGGCATGTATTCCCTGAATATCCGCTGAACGGCATTTTTAAAAAGCACATCGCAGAAAAGTATGTTTTCGGGTTTTAGCCTGAGTAGTTTCAGTCTCCAGGCATGGCGGTAATCGTGAGTTATCGCATAACAATCGCTGCGGTAAGCCAATATCGTTTCCAGCAGGTTGGCGCCGATAAATCCGCTGGCTCCGAATATAAAGACCGGGCCTTTCAGATTTCTGATCTTTTCTGCTATCAACTTGTCCGTATTGCCGGTTTGCATCATTCGTCAGTGCTTGATTGAATCATCAGTTATTGCATAAGCCAGTTTTGCAGAATGCCCAAAATGCTTGCCTGGTCAAGACCGCTTTGGCGCTGGTGATAGTTCTGGTCGCCATAAAGCTCCCCGGGGTAACCGGCTGCAGGTATGGCCTTGAATTGCTTCGGCATGATCCCTAAATTCATCAGACTCAATGCAATGTTTTCAGCAATTCCTCCCCTTGAAACGTGCTCTTCAAGAATAAGCAGTCTTTCAGAAGCTTTAACGCTTTGAACAAATTTATCATTAAAATTTGCAAAGGGAAGTTTTACAGCCGAAAACAGATCTATTTTTTTTTCAAATCCGGCTTTCGAAATGGTTTCCAGGGCGCTTGCAGCAAGTGGGCCAAGGGCCATAACTGTCATTTCGGGTTGGGGGGATAACAAAAGCGGGTTGATGCTTTCAAAGGTTTTCAGTCCGGCAGGTTTGCTTCGCCCGAGTCCCAGTCTCAGGTAGGAAGGCCGGCCCGCACTGAGCATTTGTGTAAGGCTGGATTCAACTTCTTCGGTGAAGGAAGGAATGTAGCAATCGAGGCCGGGCAGGCTGCTCATACAGGCGAGGTCAGAAATGGCATGATGGGTAAACCCCATGATACCGTAACCGTAACCTCCTCCGTTTCCGACAATGAATACGGGTAGTTTATGGTAACATACGTCTATGCGAATCTGTTCAAGGCACCTGTAGGTGATAAAGGGCGCTATGCTGTAGCAAAATACCGAGTAGCCCTTATGAGCAAGGCCTGCAGCGACTCCTATCATGTTTTGCTCGGCCACTCCTGCGTTTATAAAGCGGTCTTTCATTGTATCCCGAATGCCTTCCAGGGCGTTAAAGCCCAGATCGCCGGTGATGAAAACAATTTTTTCATCACTTCCCATTTTTTCAAGTACCGAAGAGAAGGCCTTACGCACCGTATTTTTCTTTTAGTTCAACGATAGCATGGGCATAGGATGCTGCATCCATTGGCAAATAATGCCATTCTAATTTATTTTCCATAAATGAAACTCCTTTTCCCTTTACGGTATTGGCGATAAGCACTTTGGGTTTTCCGTTTTTTGAAGTTTTAAAATCTTCAATTGCTTTGCCCATTTCCCCGGGGTTGTGCCCGTCTGCCTGTTTTACTTCAAAGCCCAGGTTAATCAGTTGGGTTTCGTCTGCAGTGTCACCAAGTACCTGATCGGTTGTTCCGAATCCCTGTAATCCGTTTTTGTCAATCAGCACAATCAGGTTGTCCAATTGGTGCCGTACCGCAAAATGAGCCGCCTCCCAGGTTGTGCCTTCGTTGGTTTCTCCATCCGACATAAGCACATAAGCGTATGCCGAGTCTGATGCCGGGCCGGTTTTCGAATGCAATTTGTTGGCTTTGGCAATGCCGCAGGCAATCGGTAAGCCGTGGCCAAGTGATCCAAGTGCAAAAGGGATACCCTGAAATTTATTGGCAGCCGGATGGGCAGGAAGGGAGGTTCCGTTTTTATAAAAGGTTTCAAGCTGGGCGTCTGAAATTTCTCCGGTATAATTCAGGCAGACATACAAAGAGGCGGCTGCATGGCCCTTGGACAGAATGAACGAATCCGTTGTTTTTTTATGCTGAATCAGGGAAGCAATCATCAGATCAATGCAACTCAACGAACAGGCAACATGTCCGGCATTAGCCGAGTGGTACATTTTTAGGAGGGAGTGCCTTAATGAGCCCTGTAAACGTACGGTTTCGGTTTTAGTCATCTGCCGGAAGCCTTAGCCTGTTTAATGGCATTCAGATTGTTTCGTGCCAGATCAAATGTAGGATTTATTTCTACCGCTTTTTCACATGCCCTGATCGCCTTGTCGTATTCTTTAAGTTCGTTATAGGAGGCACACATGTTATTATAGGCCGCCGCATCCAACGGCCTTAACGCGATTACTTTCTGGCTTGCTGCAATGCATTTGTCATATTCATGAAGATTAAAATAGATCAGGCTTAAATTCAAATAATTATTCGCAACCCCGTCTTTCTGCAGATTTCCTGCCTGCTTTTTGCGTTCAAGGGCTACCTGTATATTTCCTTTGGCCAGTTCAAAATCGGGTTTTAGTTCGAGCGCCTTTTTGCAATAGGCTATCCCCTCGTCAAACAGATAGAGGTTGTTGAAAGCAGAGGCCGCATTATTCAGTGCAATGCAATTCTTCGGGTCGATTTCCAGGGCTCTTTCACTTGCCGTAATGCAATTGAAAAAATCTCCTACCTGATAATATTTGACTCCTGCATTGATCAGGGCAACCAGGTCTTTGCTGTCGCTGATCGAAAATTTGTCAACCTCTTTTTTGAGGTCCTTGTTGTAATTGCGGGCAATGGCAACTATGGGAGTACCGTCTACCTCAATCTGATGAACCAGTCCTTTCGGCGGCCAGTGGCTGAACAACGTGCTGTCGTGTTTGGCCTGCACGGGCTGAACAATAGAATAATCCCAGTCCAATGAACCCTCATTGGCCATTACATATTCAAGGTTAGGGTATTTCTCTATGTAATGATCGACACTTATCCGCTCTCCATAAAAACAGCGTACCCTGATTTTTCCGGCCGGACCTTTTTCCAGCGAATCTGAATGAGTCGCTATCCATTCCACAGCATATCTCAGTGAGGTGCCGTAATAATCAATGTCGAATTTACCCCAGGCGCCTTTTACGCCACCAATGGCAGGACTGAAATAAAAGGTCTCGAATTTGTGATTGTTGGCCATGTACAGTGCCGGTTCCAGCATCAACAGGCCCAGCAAAGCCATTGCAGCGATTTTAAAATAAGAACTGATGCTTTGGAGGATGCGTAAGGTTCCGTACCAGATGCAGGCGCAGCAGACGCAAAGGGAGGGATAGGTAAACAATACGTGTCTCCAGCCGTCGTAAACATTGGATTGTTTAAACACGATGTAAAATACCGGGAAAACACTTGTAAAGAGCATGCATAAAAGCAGGTCGGAGTTGACCATCTGGCTGAAACTTTTCCATTTGTAGATTATTACAGGAAGCAAAAAGGCCGTACAGCAAATAAAGAGAGGAGTAGTCACGTAAATCCAGGTGGGAAGGTAATTCCAGGGAAGCTCCCAGTAATGCGGACGGGTTCCGTTAAAGAGACTGCCCGAATCAAAATTGTATTTAGAGAACACGGTCAGGGATTCCAGGGGATGTTTGAGAGGACTGACAAGCGCGAAGGGCCAGAACAACAGCATGAACAGATAGGCGCCCAGTATTGCTGCAAGCAGCAGAAAAATGGCCTTTTTATTTCGAATAAAATCGTTGAAAAATCCATCCGGAGCCCGAAGAAATTTTACGGC
>JABDFU010000075.1:5331-7099 GCA_013286385.1 Bacteroidota bacterium | reverse complement strand
AAAGTAGAAATATGAAAAATGTTGCGGATGGACTTCTCAGGAATAAAAAATGATTACCGTATTTTGCTGTTAGCAACGAGCGACATCACAACTACTATTGTCTACAATGCTTTAGCCGCAGCTACAAAAAACATTACGGTTATAATTGAAAAAAAAGAAAGCAAATTTAAAATAATTAAACGTAGAATTAAGAAGGTTGGATTGACCACGACGATCGGCCAACTGTTGTTTCGGACTGTTGTTTTCCCGCTTTTACATTTTTTCTCCAGGCAAAGAATTTTAGAAATAATGAAGATTTATGCTATTGATGATTCCGAAATGCCAAAAGAAGCCCCGATTAAAACCTATTCCGTGAACGACGAATCTACTCATTTACTTTTAAAAAAAATAAATCCTGATATCATTCTGATCAATGGCACCCGGATACTATCCCCATTAACACTTTCTAAAATCAAATGTCCTATTATTAATATTCATGTCGGAATTACGCCACAATACAGAGGCGTTCATGGAGGATACTGGGCATTATTCAATGACGATGCTGAAAACTTTGGAGTCACAATTCATTTTGTAGACACAGGTATCGATACCGGAACTATCATAAAACAAATTCGCATAACGCCTGAAAAAAAAGACAACTTTTCGACCTACCCTATTTTACAATATGCCTATGCCTGCAAACATCTTATTGAAATAGTCAAAATGGCTGTTCTAAGTAAAACCCAAGCTTTTACCAAAACAGACCGCGATAATAAAGGAAGATTGTGGTATCACCCCACAATCGCCCAATACCTTATGGCCCGATTAACAAAAAAAATAAAATAGGGCGGGATTGTAAAAGCAACTTCATCCAGGTAATTTTTCTACTTTTGAAGCTGATGAATACTATCCTCCTCACCGGCGGAGCCGGCTACATTGGCTCCCATACCATCATCGAACTTCTCAACAAGGGTTTTGATGTTATTTCTGTCGATAATTTCTGCAATTCAACCCCGGCCACCTATAACCGAATTGAAAAAATAACCGGAAAAAAAATCTGTCATTACGATTCAGACCTCTGTGATTTAAACTCCACGAAACAGCTATTCCTTGAAAATCCCAAAATTGCCGGAATCATCCATTTCGCAGCACTAAAGTCAGTACCCGAATCCGTTGACCAGCCTCTGCTCTACTACAAAAACAACCTCCTATCCCTTTTAAATATTCTGGAATGCCTCAAAGCCAATAAAATCCCGAATTTTATATTTTCATCTTCCTGTTCGGTTTACGGAAACGTCAGCCAGTTGCCTGTAAATGAAAACACCAAATTGGCGGAGATCGAATCCCCTTATGCCAACACGAAACTCATCGGAGAAAAAATAATCCAGGATTTCAGCCGGGTAAATCCCGAAATCAATTCCATTTCGTTACGATATTTTAACCCGGTTGGAGCCCATCGTTCGGGGTTAAACGGAGAACTTCCATCCAACCGTCCGAACAATCTGGTTCCGGTGATTACCCAGACCGCCATTGGAAAAATCAAAGAAATGAGCGTTTTCGGAGATGATTACAGTACCAGGGACGGCAGCTGTATCCGTGACTATATTCACGTCTCTGATATTGCAGAAGCCCATGTTAAGGCATTGAACTTCCTGTTGGAGGGAAAACAAACGGACAATTATTCCTTATTCAACCTGGGATCCGGCAAGGGCATAACGGTCCTGGAAGCTATTAAATCGTTTGAAAAGATTTCAGGAGTAAAGCTGGACTATAAAATAGCCCCCAGAAG
>JABDFU010000075.1:0-5321 GCA_013286385.1 Bacteroidota bacterium | reverse complement strand
TAGCAGCAATCTATTCAGACAGCAGCAAAGCCAACAATCTGCTCAACTGGAAGCCGGAACACAGCATTGATTCAATGATGGAAACAGCCTGGAAATGGGAACAAAACCTGGCCAAAAATCAGTGGTGATAGCCCTCTCCTTTCAGAATCGTAAAGGCCCTGTACAATTGTTCCACAAAAAACAACCTCACCATTTGATGGGAAAAGGTCAGTTGAGATAACGCGATCCTGAAATTGGCCCTCTTGTAAACCTCCTCTGAAAACCCGTAAGCCCCACCAATCGCAAAAACCAGTGTTTTTACCCCCGAATTCATCTTCTGCTGGATAAATTCAGAGAAACCGACCGAAGTATACCCCTTGCCCTTTTCGTCCAACAGAACCAAAATACAGGAAGAATTCATCTGTTTAAGAAGAGTCTCCCCTTCCCTGTTCTTCAGTTCGGCTAATGTCAGCTTTCCGGCCTGCTTTAAGGCAGGCAATTCAATGTATTCCAAACTGACATAGTGCTTCAACCGTTCCAGATAGACCTTGAGACCTTCTTTTAAATAGTCGGCATCCGTTTTGGAAATAACCACAAGTTTAATCTTCATAGTTAAAAATGAAAAATCTCCGTTAAAAATTGTATAATTTCGCCAGCGAATCTGTGTTTTTGGCTCAATTATTGAGCAATTTATGCAAATTAACAGAATGAAAGCCAGAATACTTTTCGTCTTTTTAATCCTGAGTATGTCAGCCTTTACAGGGGGAGATATAACCGACGAAATTGCCCTGGCTGTTAAATCAGGCAACAGCAAAGAGATTTCTTCTCATTTTACCGATAATATTGATTTAAAGGTGCTTCAGCAGGAAGATGTTTACAGCAAGGCTCAGGCAGAATTGATCGTTAAAGACTTTTTCTTGAAGCATACAGTTAAATCTTTCGAGATCGATCACAAAAGCGTTAAGAATGACACCCAGTTTGCAATTGGAAAACTCGAAACTTCGGCCGGAAAATTCAGGGTCTATTTTCTTATTAAAAAATCCGCAGGGATACTGAAAATCCAGCAATTCAGGATTGAAGCTGAGAATGATTGAATTATGAACAACCTGAATGCCTTCATTGAAAATGCAATTAAAGAAGATGTCGGAAACGGCGACCACACATCCCTGGCCTGCATTCCGGCAAAAGCCCTGGGCAGGGCCCATCTGCTGGTAAAGGAGCCGGGCATCATTTCAGGAACAGAACTGGCAAAAGCAATTGCAAAAAAAACAGACACTAAACTGAAGCTTTCGGTTTTCATTACGGACGGATCGAAAGTGCAGCCTGGCGATATTGTATTTACGCTCAAGGGCCCCTCCCGCTCCATCCTGAAAGCTGAACGCCTAATCCTGAATTGTATGCAGCGCATGAGCGGAGTCGCAACCAAAACGAATCAGCTGGTTCAATTGTGCAGGGGAACAAAAGCAAAAGTTATTGACACCAGGAAAACAACCCCCGGTTTCCGCAGTATGGAAAAATGGGCTGTAAAAACAGGCGGTGGAGCTAACCACCGCTTTGGTTTGTACGACATGATCCTGATCAAAGATAACCACATCGATTATGCCGGCAGTATTCAAAAAGCACTGGAAGCTGTCTCCAACTACAAGTCCAAACACCCTTCCTTAAAAAAACTTAAAGTCGAAATCGAGGCCCGAAACCTGAAGGAAGTAGAACAAATCCTCAACACCGGGAGCAAAGACCGCATTACGATCAACCGCATTATGCTGGATAATTTTTCAATTCCCAATCTGAAAAAAGCCCTTAAGCTGATTAACGGCAAATACGAAACCGAAGCTTCCGGAGGAATCACAGAAACGAACATTCGAAGCTACGCCTTATGTGGCGTAGATTTCATCTCCATCGGAGCTCTGACCCATAGTGTCAAAAGTCTTGACCTCAGCTTAAAAGCCTACTGATTTGCAGATAAAATTCCTCAGCAGGCTTAAAGCCTTTGTTGTTCTCAGCGCAAAAAAAATCCGCTTACCTGGTTTTGAAGGATTGCCGCTGTACGATGTAGCAACGTTTTTTTTCAAAGGTATTTACAACGGCTCAATAACAACGAGAGCTTCTTCCCTTGCGTTCAATTTTTTTCTGGCGATTTTCCCTTCCATAATTTTTCTGTTTACCTTAATTCCCTACGTACCAATAGCCAATTTCCAGGATACCCTTTTTGAATTATTAAGAGAAGTTTTACCAAAAGCAGCTTTCGAAGCATCCGAAGAAACCATAACCGACATCGTTAAAAACCAGCATGGGGGTCTTTTGTCCATCGGGTTTTTGAGCGCACTTTTTTTCTCTACAAACGGTGTCAATTCAATGATTGATGGCTTCAACAATTCCTACCACCTCGTCGAAACCAGGCCCCTTCTGAAACAGCGACTGGTAGCCCTTAAGCTTGTACTGATTACCACCTTGCTCCTGCTTGTTTCGATTGTAGTAATTATTTACACAGAATATATATTATCAAAACTTCCGCTTGGTGTTCACTCCTATTATCCGATACAAATCGGGCGTCTGCTAATCGTTTCAGCCCTGTTCTTTACGATCATTTCTTTTTACTACTACCTCGGTCCGGTCAAAAAGCCCGGATGGAAATTCATATCCGCAGGCTCCACAATGGCAACTGTACTTACGCTCCTGACCTCTCTGGGCTTTGCCTTTTATGTGAATCATTTCGGAAACTACAATAAGCTCTATGGATCCATAGGAACCCTGATCATTGTTTTACTCTGGATTTATTTCAACTCTATCGTGCTTCTGCTGGGTTTTGAACTGAATGTAAGTATCCATTCTGTAAGGAAAGCCTAGATCAGCTAAGCGTTTAAAAATTTCGTATTTTCGGTTTTCGCTTTAATTGCGTATAAATTACATAGCATGCTGCAAAAACCGGCCCTGTACCTTAACACTTTTCTTTTCATGATTGTTTTCGCTTTTCCTGCGAAAACAAATTCCCAAAACTCCCAGAATCCCTGGTACTGGAAAAACAGAAAACCCATCGAAGGCTATTGGCAGCAGGATGTCCACTACACGATAAAAGCAAGTCTTGATGACAAAACAAATATCGTTGACGGGAGCGAAGAATTAATCTATACCAACAATTCTCCCGACGAACTTAAATTTGTTTATTTCCATCTCTACAACAATGCTCAGGTGAAAGGCTCCTACCTGAGCGATCTGTATAAAAACAATCACTACCAGGTCAAATACGGCAAGTACCAGGAGCAGGGCTTGGGTACAGCTATTTCCTCCATTACCGTTAATGGCAAAGAACTTAAATCAGAACTGGACAATACTATAATTAAGGTTTACCTCAACGCGCCCCTGAAATCAGGCGAAAGCATCACGTTCAAAATAAATTTCAAAACCTATTTCGACAACGGCAGTATCCGCAACCGCATGAAAGAGTTTAATGCCTTCGGATACAAGCATTACGATCTGGTTCATTGGTATCCCAGGATTTCGGTTTATGACCGGAAATTCGGATGGGATACCGAACAGCACATGGATCATGAATTTTACGGAGACTTTGGCGTTTACGATGTCGAACTGACCTTTCCCAATACTTACATTGTCGAAGGAACCGGCGTAATGCTGAACAAAGAGGAAGTACTACCCGAAAATTTGCGCAACAAACTCGACATTAAAAATTTCAAAGACAAGCCCTGGGGAGAAAAACCTTCTGAAATTATCAAGCCCGACGGAAGCACCAAAACCTGGAAATTTCATGCCGAGAACGTACACGACTTTGCCTCCACTGCTGATCCTACCTACCGTATAGGAGAAGCTGAATGGAACGGCATCAAATGTATTGCCCTTGTACAGGAGCCGCACGCCAAACGCTGGCAGAATGCCGCTTCCTATACGGCCAAGATCATCGAGGTCTATTCCAGAGATTTTGGGATGTACGTCTACCCAAAAATGGTTGTGGCAGATGCACAGGATGGCATGGAATACCCCATGCTGACCCTCGACGGTGGCGGCGATCCCGATTACCGGGATCTGTTGGCTCATGAAGTAGGTCACAACTGGTTTTTCGGGATGCTGGGTTCCAATGAAACTTACCGTGCTGCAATGGACGAGGGGTTTACCCAATTTATTGAAAACTGGGCCTACGAAAAAATTGACGGTAAAATCAGAGTGGCCTTTGTTCCTGAGTCACCATACATCGCCAAATATCTCCAGCCCGACTATGTAAGAAACAGTGAGATTTATAACGGGTACATGAACGACGCAATCAGAGGCTCTGATATAACCTTGAATACCCACTCAGATCAGTTTAACGGAGCCATCAGGCATAGTGGAGGATACGGCCAGGTTTATTTCAAGACGGCAACTATGCTCTACAATCTGCAATATGTATTGGGAGACAGCCTTTTTCTGGCTGCCATGCAGAATTACGTAAGTCAATGGAAGATCTGCCATCCCTATATGGAAGACTTCAGAAGTTCGGTGATAAATTTTACCCATGCCGATCTCAACTGGTTTTTTGATGAGTGGTTCGAAACCTCCAAGACCATTGATTACAGTATTAAGTCGGTTCACAGAGAAAATGAGCCCGGCGTATACACGATTACATTTGAACGTAATGGCCGCATGCAGATGCCGATTGATTTTAGCGTCTTTGTGGATTCGGTCGAATACAAATACTACATTCCCAACAACTGGTTCGTAAAAAGAACAAATGCTACGGTTCTCCCCAGATGGATAGGATGGGACAAAGTTCAACCCACCTACCAGGCAACGATTAAAGTACCAGGCCGTATTACCAACGTGGTCATTGACCCGACATGCCGGCTGGCGGACGTAAACATGCTGAACAACAGCATGCGAACGCCTGTAAAATCATCTTTCGACTCCAAAATTTACAACACCCCGGACTGGACCAATTACGAAGTATTCTGGAGACCCGATTTGTGGTACAACGGGTACGACGGAGCCAAAGTCGGATTCAATGTCAGCGGCAATTACATGAATTACAAAAATATTTTTGATGCCTCTGTCTGGCTCAATACCGGACTTTTTCAATCCAATCTGTCTCAGGTTCAATCCTACCTGGGCGAGAATGGCATTTACGTCAACAGATACGAAAACCTGAACTTCCGCGTTAAATACCGTACCTCTACCGATAAATTCATGAAAGGCTCCGCCGTATTCGCTTCGGCCCAGTTGCTTCCCGTTCCGTACTGGACAAAAAAACGGGTATTCAGAAGTAATTTCCTGAAGACTCTTGTGTGATTAATTGCAGTCAGGCTTAGGGCTGAAAAGTCGTAATCGCTTCCCACCGTTGAGGATTTAAGGTTGAG
>JABDFU010000074.1 GCA_013286385.1 Bacteroidota bacterium | reverse complement strand
AACGATGGACAACAGTGAATCCCATCCGTCAAGTGAAATGGAAGAGCGGCAGGGCACCCCAATAACAGGTACAGGTGTCAGTGCAGCCACAACGCCGGGTAAGTGGGCGGCGCCTCCGGCGCCGGCAATAATCACCCGAATTCCCTTCTGATGGGCACTCTTGGCAAATTCGACAACCTGCTCTGGCACGCGGTGAGCTGACAGCGCATTGATTTCAAACGGAATTTTAAACTGATCCAGAATTTTTGCCGCTTCCTGCATGACAGGCATATCGGAAGTGCTGCCCATGATGATACTTACTTTTGCTTGCATGTTCCTTCTTATTTTAGGTGTTCAAATTAATGTTTATGCCTGACATAATCGTTCATTTCGTTAAACTTAACAAATTTAGCCTTCATCGTTTCAACAAGATCGTACTGTGTGGCATGAACAATATAATAATCAGAAAGATCGCAAAAAGTAATAAAATCGTCAAACTGTGAGCTGGACAAATCAAAAATTTCATACTTGACGTATATTCTCAATAAATCCTTAAGAGCATCCCTCTTCATATCTTCATTTTCCATTTCGGCAACCTTGCGTTTAGACTGCTCCAGACGGCTAAAGCGCTCATAAAGCGCTGTAATCGGACTAACAATGGTATTGATGCCTTGCAACTGGGCCACTGTTTTTTTTCTGGCCTCCAGGGTCTCGATTTCCTTCTGGACATCGGCCAGTTGCTTAACAGGATAAATTGAGATTTCCTTTAACTGGTAGCTAAGCGGGTCCATTTTTACTGCAAGCAAAAATTCAGTCTTACCGACCGAATCCCTGAAACATATTTTAGTTGTTTTGTAGCCATTGTACGCAAACATCAGCGTATCGTTGCGGGCGATTCGAATCGAAAAATTACCATCCAGACCCACAAAGGTTCCGCTTCCTGATGTTTTATTGACGATCATCACCCTGTTAAAAACAATGGTATTGTCTCCTATCACTTTTCCGCTGATCGTGAGGCCTGGATTTTTATCCTGAGCGCTGAGTGAACCGAACAGTGTGCTACAGCTTAATAAAAAGAAAACGACCCTAAATCGGTTTTTCATGTTCCTCAGATAATTCCTTTCTTCCGGTCAGATAATTCCTTCCTTGTATTCAACTTTCATCAGGTAAAGTCCGCAGGCCGGTGCGGAAAATCCGGCGGCTGACCTGTCCTTGCTTTCTATGATTTTTGCAAAATCAACAACCTGTAATTTGCCCTTTCCGATATCAATCATTGTGCCAACTATGGCCCTGACCATGTTTCTCAAAAAACGATTGGCTTTGATGGTAAACACCAGACCGTTGTCGATTTCTTTCCACTCCGCCTCCATGATGGTACAGATATTGGTCTTCACCTGGGTGCGGGCCCGGCTGAAACTTGTAAAATCGCTGTGCCTGAAAAGTTCCGCCGCTGCCCGGTTCATATTTTCCAGATTCAGCTCCCCCGGACAATAATACGACCGGTTCAGCATAAACGCATCTTTTTTTTGATGTAAAAAATACTGGTAAGTCCTTGAAGTAGCCCCAAAACGAGCATGGGCATTGGCTGCCACGGGTATTAGTTGCTGAACAGAAATATCGTGAGGCAACACCACATTCATCTTGTACATCCACTTTTCGTAATCCTGCATTAAATCCAGACCCGAGAGCTCAAAATGCGCATAAAATTCCCTGGCGTGCACTCCGGTATCGGTTCTGCCGCATCCAATCATGTTGATTTTCTCTCCCAGAATAGATGAATACCTGATGTTCATAATTTCCTGAATGGTATCCGGAGTATTTGCCTGTATCTGCCAGCCGTGATAAAGCGTTCCGACGTAAGACAATTTTAAAAAATAGCGCTGCATTTAGCCCCCAAAGGTAACAAACTATTGGCTTAACAATTATTAACAATTTAAACCGTAGTGCAGGGACCGGCATGGAGTAAATTTGCAGGGTATATAAATCCCATTTTTTATGACAGACATTAAAGAATTAAATGAGCGGATCCAAAAGGAGAGCGCTTTTGTAGACCTGATCAACCTGGAAATGGACAAGGTCATTGTTGGCCAGAAATATATGGTTGAGCGGCTTCTGATCGCCATGTTGTCGAACGGACACATTCTGCTGGAAGGAGTTCCCGGTCTTGCCAAAACACTGGCAATTAAATCTCTGGCATCAGCGATACATGCCAATTTCAGCCGGATCCAGTTTACACCCGACCTGCTCCCTGCCGATCTTATCGGTACCATGATCTACAACCAGAAAAAGGAAGAATTTACAATCCGGAAAGGGCCTGTATTTGCCAATTTCATTCTTGCTGATGAAATTAACCGCGCTCCGGCTAAAGTCCAGAGCGCACTTCTGGAAGCCATGCAGGAAAAACAGGTTACCATTGGCGATGAAACCTTTAAGCTCCCCGAACCCTTTTTGGTTCTTGCAACCCAGAATCCAATCGAACAGGAAGGAACCTACCCCCTTCCGGAAGCCCAGATCGATCGCTTTATGTTAAAGGTGGTCATCGGATATCCTTCCAAAGAAGATGAGAAAAAAATCATACGCCAGAATCTGGCCCAGATGGCTCCGGTCATTAACACTGTTTTGAGCACTGCCGAAATTTTAACTGCCCGGAAAGTGGTGAAGGACGTTTACATGGATGAAAAAATAGAGAAATACATTGTCGATATCGTATTTGCTACCCGTTACCCATCAGAATACAAGCTTGAAAAATTCAAAAACCTGATCAGTTTCGGAGGTTCACCCCGGGCCAGCATCAATCTGGCTATGGCATCAAAGGCCTATGCCTTTGTAAAACGCAGGGGTTATGTAATTCCTGAGGACGTTCGGGCCATTTGCCAGGATGTACTCCGGCACAGAGTCGGATTGACCTACGAGGCAGAAGCTGAAAATATCACATCTGAGATGGTCGTGAATGAAATTCTGAACACTGTTGAGGTGCCTTAAACCTATTTAAATTGGAAACCGCTGAATTATTAAAAAAGGTCCGTAAAATTGAAATCAAGACCCGTGGAATCTCCAACCAGATTTTTTCAGGAGAATACCACAGCGCCTTTAAGGGGCGCGGTATGGCTTTCAGCGAAGTAAGGGAATATTTACCGGGGGACGACATACGTGCAATTGACTGGAACGTAACAGCCCGGTTCAATCACCCCTACATCAAAGTGTTTGGGGAAGAGCGGGAACTGACGGTTATGCTTTTGGTTGATGTCAGCGGGTCTGAAAGCTTCGGAACCCAACACCAGCTTAAAAAAGACATGGTAACCGAGTTGTGCGCAGTGCTTGCTTTTTCTGCTATTAAAAACAATGACAAGATCGGTATTCTATTTTTCAGTGACAAAATCGAAAAGTTTATCCCACCTAAAAAAGGGAAAAGCCACATTCTCAGAATTATCCGTGACCTGATTGAATTCAAGCCCGTAAGCACCCGAACCAATATTGAACAGGCGTTGCGCTATTTTACAAATGTGATCAAGAAACGAAGCATCGCCTTTCTGATTTCAGATTTTATTGCCAGCGGATACAAAGACGCCCTGAAAATCACCAACAAAAAGCACGACCTGGTTGCACTGCGCATTTGCGACAAAAGGGAATCCGAGCTTCCGGACATTGGCCTCGTAAAACTCCGGGACGCTGAAACGGGGCAACGAAAATGGGTTGACACCTCCTCTTTTGCAACACGCCGGGATTTCAGCATTTCGGCAAAAAAAAGAGAGGATGAACTGAAAGATCTTTTCAACAAATGCGGCGTAGATACGGCTTCCATAGGGACACACGAGTCTTATGTTCAGCCGGTTATGAATTTATTTAAACGAAGAGGCAGCAAATGAATATCCTGCAGCGAATACCTGAAATTTATGCAGGTCTGGTTCTGGCCGGGTCTCTTGCAGGGTACGCCCAGCAACCAATCGTTACTGCAAAATTAGATTCAACTTCCATACGCATAGGAGAGCAATTGCAGCTTCACCTGAGCATTCAGTATACATCCGACAAAAAGAAAACGCAGATTCAATGGCCCGACATTAAAGATACCCTGACCGGTAAAATAGAAGTTATCTCCGTTTCAAAAACCGACACTTCGGCTGCCGGCGCAACCGATTCTTCGGCCTGTATTCAATCCAGAACGGTGATCTTAACCTGCTTTGATTCGGGCTATTATGCCATTCCTCCTTTTTTTTTTAAGGGCAAAGGAGATACGGCCCACCCTTACGAAACAGAAGCCCTGCTGATTCAGGTCAGAAACGTACGGGCAGATACTACCAAGGAAATGAAGGACATCAAACAACCCCTGTCAGTGCCCTTCAGCTGGAAGGAATTGCTGCCCTATGTATATTGGTCTCTTGGTATTATTGCAGCTATACTGGTTGTCGTTTATTTAACCAAACGTTTCAACAAAGAAAAACCCAAAGACGTTCTTGTCAAACAGCCCAAGATTCCTCCGCATATTCTGGCCCTGCAGGAACTTGAAAAACTTCGCAGGCAAAATCTCTGGCAGGAAGGCAAGGTCAAAATCTACCACAGCCGGATATCCGACATCCTTCGCTTTTACATCGAAGGCCGGTTCAGGATTCCTGCAATGGAACAAACTTCCGATGAAATCATGGCGGGCTTTAAATCGGTAGTGATTGATTCAGAAAGCAAGGCTAAACTGAAACAGATTTTTCTGTTGTCAGACCTGGTGAAATTTGCCAAAGAGGAACCCCTTCCTACTGAAAACGAAATGAGTATGAACAATGCTTTTGATTTTGTGAACGGTACGCTGAGAGAAGAACAAACTGAACCTACAACCGGTGTTTAATTTTAACGAAATAAAATTTGCCAATCCCGAGTTCCTCTGGACGCTTCTGATTATTCCTGTTTTGATAGCCTGGTACATCTGGAAGAACAACAGCCTGAAATCCGAACTAAGCTTTTCCACGCTGGAAGGGTTCGGTTCTGACCGGCTACCGCCAAGAGTAATTTTGCGTCACAGCCTGTTTGCCCTGAGAAACATTACCATTCTCTTCCTGATCCTGGCTCTGGCAAGACCCCAGGCCCGTTCCAGTTGGAAAGACATTCATTCAGAAGGGATCGATATTGTGCTGGCCATGGACATATCAGGCAGCATGCTTTCTCAGGATTTTAAGCCCAACCGGATTGAGGCCTCCAAAGCGATTGCCATGGAATTTATTGATGAAAGACCGAACGACCGGATCGGCCTGGTCATTTTCAGCGGAGAAAGTTTTACTCAGTGCCCGCTCACAAGCGACCATGCCGTTATCAAAAATCTGTTCCCCGGCATTAAAACAGGAATGATAGAAGACGGAACAGCTATAGGAATGGGTCTTGCCAATGCCGTGAACCGGGTTAAGGACAGCCAGGCCAAAAGCAAAGTGATTATTCTGCTTACAGACGGGGTCAACAACCGGGGCTCCATCGCGCCGTTAACGGCAGCGGATATAGCCAAAGCTTATGGAATCCGGGTTTACACCATCGGGATCGGAACAAGAGGCAAAGCCCTTTCTCCTGTTGCCCGTTATCCCGACGGGAGCTACGAATACGATTATGTGGATGTAGACGTAGACGAACCGACCCTTGAACAAATCGCGGAGACCACAGGAGGAAAATATTTCAGGGCCACAGGAAATGACAAGCTGAAGCAGATCTATAAAGAGATAGACCGGCTGGAAAAAACGAAATTTGAAGAAAAAAGTTTCAGCAACAAAGAAGAGAAATTTTTTGCTTACGCCCTTGTGGCCGGCATTACCTTTTTACTTGAATTTCTATTACGAAACACCGCATTCAGAACGATAACCTAAACATGTTCAGACTCGAACACATACACTATCTGTACGCCTTACTGGTTCTTCCGGTATTGATCATCCTTTTTGCTGCTTCCCTGAAATGGAGAAAAAAAGCCATCCGCCTTTTGGGAGACAGCGCTGTTGTAAACCTGCTGATGCCCGATGTCTCCACCGCCAAAATGAAATTCAAATTTATTATTTTGCTCATTGCCCTGTTTCTTATTATCTCGGGACTGATCAACCCGCAGATGGGCTCAAAACTTCAGGAAACAAAACGAAACGGGGCGGATGTGATTATCGCGCTGGATGTTTCGAACAGCATGAAAGCAGAAGACCTTTCTCCGAACAGGCTGGGCAGGGCGAAACAGGCCATTGCCAAACTGCTTGACAAACTCGAAGGAGACCGCATCGGCATCATTATTTTTGCCGGTGAACCCTATGTTCAGCTCCCCATTACTACTGATTATGCTGCTGCCAAATTGTTCCTGGAAACGATAGATACCGATATTATTCCTACACAAGGGACCGCTATTGGATCTGCCATAAGGCTTTCCATTGAATCCTTCGGACATGACGTCGGGAAAAACAAATCCATTATTGTCATTACCGACGGAGAAAATTTTGAAGACGACGCGGTTAAAGCCACGCAGGAGGCTGTTGAAAAAGGCATTACGGTAAACACCATTGGACTTGGATCGGCAAGCGGATCACCCATTCCCATTTACAAAAACGGAACCCAGACCGGGTTTAAAAAAGACAAGGACGGTTCTACCGTCGTCACCAAATTAAACGAAGAAATGCTTCAGCAAATAGCTGCCGCAGGGAACGGAGCTTACATTCATGCCAGCAATTCAGAGATCGGGCTGAATTTAATCCTGGAGGAAATCAACAAACTTGAAAAGAAAACCTTCGCCAGTAAAATGTACAGCGATTACGACGACAAATTTTACTTCTTTCTGTTCCCCGCCCTGCTTTTACTTATCATTGAATTGTTTATCAACGAACGCCGAAGCAAATGGCTGGCAAAGTTTAATCTTTTCGGAGAATCAACTGCAAACGGAGAATCAACGTAAAATGAAAAGCAAACAAATTATCCTCAGCGCTTTTTTCGTTCTGGCTGTTGCCACAGCCGGAAAAATCCATGCCCAGGATGATCCGGCCCTGATCCGGCAGGGAAACAAAAATTACGACAAAGGAAAATTTTCGGACGCTGAGCAAAACTATATGAAGTCCCTGGAAAAAAACAAGGATTCGTATAAAGGGACTTTCAACCTGGGAGACGCATATTACAAACAGGGCAAGTACAAAGAAGCGATCAATCAATTCGAGCAATTAACAACCAAAAAGGTTAGCAAGGATACCCTGGCCAAAGCCTACCACAATCTGGGCAATGCCTACGTGCAGGAGTATAAATCCCAACCCAGGAACATCGTAAACGATTCTGCCAATGCGGATAAGGAAAAAATGCTTACGGACGGAATTGAAGCCTATAAAAAAGCCCTGCGAAACAACCCCAACGACGAGGATACGCGTTACAATCTGTCCTACGCCAACCAATTGTTGAAACAGCAGCAAAAGCAAAACCAACAGAATAAAAACAAAAAGGATCAGAACAAAGATAAAAAAGACAACAAAGACAAGGATAAAGACAAGAAAGACAAAAATGACAATTCCGATAAAAAGCAGGAAAAGCAACAGCAACAAATGACAAAAGAAGATGCCAAACGACTGCTGGACGCTTCCAATAACGAAGAGAAAAATACTCAGGATAAATTAAAGAAGGAAAAAGCATCGGGCAAAAAGACGCAAATTGAAAAAGACTGGTAAAATGAAAAAGGCTGTCAAAACCATAACTATTCTGAAATCCAGTGGACTGTCTTTCCTGCTCGCTTTGCTTTTCTTCACCGTTCACACCGGCTCCTCAGCCCAAAGTATTTCTGCCGCAGTCAGCAAAAACAAAGTCGGGGTCGGAGAACCTTTT
>JABDFU010000073.1 GCA_013286385.1 Bacteroidota bacterium | reverse complement strand
TTCGGTCTGGCCAGAGTTAAGAAAAAGGAAAAATACGGTTATGTTGATGCTAGTGGAAGATTGGTAATTCCCATTATTTACACTTCTGCAGCAGATTTCGTAGCTGCGGATAAGGTAGCAACAGTATCATTAAAGGGCCCCAAAGAGGGTTTTTATATCAATACTAAAGGAGAAAAAACTAGCAAGCCTCACCCGGATGGAGGATTTTGTGGGACAGGTAGAGATCAATTGATGGATATGGATGATAGAGGTCGCGGTTCATCATCTAAGAATTTTGCTGGTTATGTTCTTGCCCTGCCTGATATTACAACTGTATTACCCTTTTTCCCAATTGAAGCCAGGTACATAGTTCCAGACGACCTGCTCAAGGCAAGAACTGCCAGGATGCTCACTTTAAATTCGAAGAAAATGACTTTGTCCTATTGGAACCACCGAGCGGATACCATACCTCCGGTCTGGGATGATGTAAAGAAAATAGGCAGAATCTTTATTGTCAGCAAGAATCAAAAATTCGGCATTGTCAGTTCAACCAATCAAATCATTCTTCCTGTAATTTATGACAATGTTTCGTGCCCGGATTTTGTCGAATTCACCACGTTCCATCCAAGAATTGTGCTGCAAGGCTTAACAGGTTACACAGACGATAACGGGAAGTTGATTGTTCCACCTAAATATCCAACTGCCGGGCCCTTTGTCAATGGACTTGCAAAAGTTACCAATAAGAATAACCAATCAGGATACATTGATTTAAGGGGCATAGAATATTGGGATTGGCCATACAGTAATGTTGCAACGGAGGCGACTAAAATTGAAGTAAAAAATAAAGTGGAAACAAAAGCCATCAGTAAAAGGATGGATTCATTGGCCTGTCCCGAATTAAAAAACTGGATAAAGGATAACTGGAAACCATCAAAGGACACAGGGGTTTACGAGTGTAAACTATCAACCCACGCAAATTCGCTCAGCACGCTTTATCTCCCTTGCGTAAATAATTTGCAGGAAACTGACATAGAATACTTGCTGGGAAAGCCAAGCAGGATACTAAAAAACCGAACCTACATTCATTCGTGTTATAAATACTTTATTTCAGAGCCCTATAATGGATGTCTGGCTGAGTCATTTCTGACAGTAACGTTTAATTACAACAAAAAAATTGAGAGCGTTACTGAAACATCCAATCCGGGAGCTATTAAATATTTTAAGGATAACTGGCATTACGATTCAAAATCAAGTACCTGCTCAACAACATGGATACCCAAAAAACAAGGTATTCTGCCGATTGTAAATTCAGCGTTGAACGATTTAACTCTTGATGAGGTTGTTCATCTTTTGGGACCACCGACAAATGCTTCCGATGGTAGGCCAAACAGAACCCTTTTGTACACAGTTTCAGATTCGGGAAAATATTCAAAAACCGGGATTGAGGTAAACTTTATTGACTTCAAAAATAAAAATACTATTGAGGCATTTAACTGCACACATTCTCTGGACTCCATTAAAACCCAGTGGTCATACGATTCCACCAAAGGATATTATGTCACCAGGCTCACAGCAAAAAAAATCGGGTTTTATTCACTCTGTTTTGCCGGAATGGATTCATTAACCATAATCAAAACATTCGGGGTTCCTTCGGACATGGATAACAGACAGTTTGAATATTATACCGAGCCTCAGCCCAAAGACAGCACTAAAATTCCTAAAAGACTTATCATTTCAGTAAATAAAAAGTATGAATTGGTTTCACTGAAAAAGGAGGAGTACAACGATAAAGAAAACTACAAAACTATTCAGGCAAAAATTCTGGCCCGTAAGGAAAGGCAAATGTTGACCATTAATTGCAGTAGTAAGGTATGCAAGGATTGATTAAGATATGTACTATTTGCTTTTTTGTTCTGTTTTTTGGCACCACCACCGCCGGCGCTCAGAGCGAAGCTGTTATCAGTGCCCTTCAGCAGATCGACAGTACAGATAGGGCCTACTATGTGAAACCTCCGGGAGACACCCTGCCGTTTAAAGGCGATGGATATACAAGAATTTTCAGGGATGACGGACAGATTTTAAGAGTTGGGGAATTTAAAAAGAACAGCCTTATAAAGGGTAAGTATTATGAATACAATGGCGAAGGAGCCCTGGAGAGGATTTATGTGTATGATGAGGGGAAAAGGATTGGCAATGTTCAGTTACCGGAATTGGATGACAGGGATGTAAATACCGATTCAACTTTAACGCAGGTTCAGCAGATGCCTGAGTTTCCGGGCGGGAACCTGGCCTTGTACGATTATTTTAAACAGCATCTTCATTACACAAATATGGAACGGGCAAATGGCTGGCAGGGAACGGTTAATATAGTTTTTATCGTAAATAAGGACGGGAGTGTAACCAATGCTTTTGAAAAGGACGGAAAAAGAAATAATGCCGGGCTTGCGCATGAAGCGATCCGGATTATTAAGGCAATGCCAAAATGGATACCCGGAAAGCAGAGTGGGGAAGCTGTGAAAGTGTGGATGACTCTGCCAGTCACATTTTATATTCCACTAACAGTTGATTCAAAGGGAAAGAGCAAGGTCCAGGCTCCTCTGATCCCATACAGAAACGGGGGGAAATGGGGTTTTGCAGATACCTCCGGTAAAATAATTGTAAAACCTGAATATTCCGAGGTTAATGCCTTTTGCTTTGGAATGGCAAGGGTAAAGAAAGGTGATAAATACGGCTACGTTGATGCAAAGGGAAAATTGGTCATCCCGGTTAAATATTCTTATGCCAGCGATTGTCTTCCCAATATGAATATCCGGCATGTTGCTCAGGTTAGCCTAAAGGGTGAAAAAGACAGATTCTTCATAGATTCCATCGGAAGAACTCTGGAAAACTTTTATCTCGCAATCGGGTGCGAAGCGTCAGAATCCGAACCGAATTTTTCGCGCATGCTTTCACCTCAGGTGTTATGTGATTTGACACTTGCTTCGCCCGACATTTCAAAGATTTTACCGGATTTCCCGGTTGAAGCAAAGTTCATAGTGCCAGATGATCTTCTTAAAAAGCGAACTGCCAAAATGCTCAATGCCCAATCAAAAAAGCTTATACAGACCAATTATAAACCTCCATTTGATACAATTCCCCCTATATGGGATAACATTAAGGAATTTACCGGCATGTTCATTGTCAGTAAAAACGGAAAGTATGGTGTCATGGACAGGAATAACAAAATAGTCCTGCCGGTCATGTATGATGAAATTATCAAACCGGTGTATTCCAGGCCCTTCTTCGCAATTATCAAATTAAACGGTTTGTACGGGTTCATTGATAAAAACGGGAAAGTCGTTGTTGATGCAAAATACTTGAGCGCGGAACCCTTCAAGGATGGCATTGCAAGGGTTATGAGCAGGGATAGGCAACCGGGGTACATTGATATTAACGCTCTGGAATACTGGGACTGGCCCTATAACGATGTATTTGATGAGGCCGCCAAAAAGCAGTTACATGAAAAAATTGAGGAGGAAGAGTACCATAGGAATATGGATACCACTTCATTTACGGAATTGAGGGATTGGGTAAAAGCAAACTGGAAACCGGAGCAAAACGGACTCTATTACAGTGGGACATTTACCTTTAATACGAATTCTCTCAGCACTTTGTATTTACCAGATTTGGATAGCTTAATGGAAGATCAGGTGAAGTACATTTTCGGGAAGCCTAACCGGGTAATTGATAATACAAGTATAAAATACCTGACTTCTAAGCCTTACGCCGGATGTTTGTCAGAATCATTTCTGACCATTGCAATAAAAAAGCATAAAGTTCAAAGTATTACATCTACCTGCGTTCCGGGCACAATTGATTTTTTAAAGAAGAACTGGAAATACAATGCATCATCAAAAACCTACTGGACCGGCTGGACCCCGGCGAAATTCGGAAGCAGGGCCGTTTCCAATGTTTGCCTGAATAATCTATCAATGGATGAGGTTATAGCGGTTTTTGGAACGCCGACAAATCAAAACACCAAGGGAATGGAAGTTCAGTATATGACATCTGCCCCCGGCAAATATGATAAGGCCGGTATTGAAATAAAATTCGCAGGGCTGGAAAAGGGTACCAATACGATTACTGCATTTAATTGTGCTCATTCCGTCGATTCAATCAAGACCCACTGGTCGGTTGATAAAGTAAAGGAGTACTTTTTGTCCAGGGTTTCATATCAAGATTGGGAACTGTATTCAAACTGTTTAAAGGGTATGGACTATGGAACGATTTTGCAAACCTTTGGCCAGCCCTCGAAGATGAAACCGGATTTGCTGGTGTATTATATGGAGGAACTTCCACAGGACACTTCATGGAAACCCAAAATGCTTTTTATTTCTCTGGATGAAAAAAGCGAACTTATTTCATTGAAAATCAGTGAGCGGCAAAAGACATTGCCTGCCCCTGGGCCAGTTACCGTTCCGGTTACGGTAATTTCTATTGATTGCAATAACCTTGGGTGCAAGAATTAATAATTCTCAAACGGGGGGCAGAATACTCATAGGTCTAATTCGTCATTTCTGGTCATTTATTTCAAGAGATTCTCCAGAGCCGTTTCGTACAGATCTTTTGCATCCGAAACTGTCAATAAAATTTCATTGTCAATTTTAAATTCAGAATCGGTCACAAATCCCAACTTGCTGAATTTAACTTCGGTGTTTTTCAAAACCTGAATAAAGTCAGCTTCCTGCTCTTTTTTAAGGGAAACGACAACCCTGCTTTGGCCTTCCCCGAATAAAAACGCATCCTTCCGGATGTTTTTGTCAGTAAACAGTTCAAAACCCAGATTATTGGGAATTGAACTTTCGCTAAGGCAAACAAAAAGTCCTCCATCCGAAACATCGTGAGCCGATTGCAGCAATTTGGCTTTTATGATTTCCGTCACGGCTTTCTGAACCTTGAATTCCTCTTCCAGATCAAAATGGGGAGCAGCAGAGTTTTTGATTTTCTGATAGGAAAACAAATATTCAGAACAATTGATGTCGTTACAGGCTTCTCCTATCAGATATATGCAATCCCCGGCATTTTTAAAATCAAGAGTCATCACATTATTTTTGTCGCTCACAATACCCAGCATGCCTATTGTCGGCGTGGGAAATACCGGTCCTTCGTATGAAGACTGATTGTAGAAACTTACATTTCCACCTGTTACAGGCGTTTTAAACTTCAGACAGGCTGCTCCCATACCTTTTATAGAACCTACAAATTGCCAATACACTTCAGGGTTATACGGGTTGCCGAAATTCAGGCAGTTGGTAACCGCGCTGGGCTCTGCGCCACTGCAAACCAGGTTACGGGCGGCTTCAGAAACAGCTATGGCACATCCCTTTTCAGGATCTGCATTGACATAACGGGCATTGCAATCTACAGTTAAGGCAATTGCTTTGTCCGTACCTTTTATATTTACAATAGCAGCATCAGAAACACTGTTTGTGCTCATATTGGCTGTGCCTACCATGGAATCGTATTGATTGAAAACCCATCTTCTGGAGGCAATGTTCGGATGAGAAAGCAAATGCCTGAATACCGGTTTGAGATCTTTGGGTTCCTCCACCTGTTCGATGGTAAATTTTTTCGATTCAGCGAAATAGGCCGGTTCGGTGTATTCTCTTTTGTAAACAGGTGCCCCGCCTCCAAGCACCAGCGATTCTGCCGGAACTTTTGCCACCAGGTTTTCACCCATATAATATTCCAGCATATCCCCTTTGGTTACGATACCTATCTGCACACAGTTCAGATCCCATTTATCGAAAACCCGCTGTATCTCTTTTTCTTTTCCTTTTTTTACAACCACCAGCATGCGTTCCTGGGATTCGGATAAAAGTATTTCCCAATCCTTCATATTGCTTTGGCGGGTAGGAACTTTGTCCAGCCATATTTTCATGCCATGTTTACCCTTGGCGCTCATTTCGGAAGTTGAACAGGTGATTCCTGCTGCGCCCATGTCCTGCATTCCGATAACCGCACCCGTTTTAATAACCTCCAGCGAGGCTTCCAGCAATAGTTTCTCCTGGAAAGGATCCCCAACCTGAACAGCTGGTAAATCCTTGGCTGAATCTTCGGTAAGATCCTTTGAAGCAAATGCTGCCCCGTGTATTCCATCCTTTCCGGTAGCAGATCCTACAATAAACACCGGATTTCCGGCACCGTAAGAAGTCGCCGACACCGTTTCTCCGTTTGTTACGATTCCTGCGCTCATTGCGTTGACCAGCGGATTGACATTGTAGCATTCATCAAAAAACAGTTCCCCTCCTACCGTAGGAATTCCGAAAGCGTTTCCGTAATCCCCGATTCCTTTTACAACCCCTTTAATCAGCCATTTTGTTTTCTCCTGATGGGGATCACCAAAACGCAGGGAATTGAGCTGGGCAACCGGTCGTGCTCCCATTGTAAAAATATCCCGGTTGATTCCTCCTACCCCTGTGGCCGCTCCCTGGTAGGGTTCAAGCGCAGAAGGATGATTATGGGATTCTATTTTAAATGCACAACCCAGACCGTCTCCGATATCCACCAGGCCGGCGTTTTCTTCGCCGGCCTTGGCCAGCATATGGGGGCCATCCTTTGGAAGTGTTTTAAGCCACAGGATAGAGTTTTTATATGAACAGTGTTCGCTCCACATTACCGAGTAAATGCTTAACTCCGTAAAATTCGGACGCCTGCCTAAAATCTCGCTGATTTTTTCAAATTCTTCAGCCAACAGTCCCAGCTTTTTTGCCGTTTCAACGGTTGTAAGTTCGTCCTTAATTGCAGTCATCATGCTTCCTTAATTTAGCCTCCTAAAATACGCATAGCCTAAAAAATCTGCTCTATTTTGTAGCCTATACTTTTCAACATTTGGCCCAATGGCAGTATATAATCAATAGCGTCCGGAATAAAAGTAAAGGAAAAGGGAGTTACTAACAAGTAAGCTCCCTTTTTTTGTGGAATTTTGTTTTGCCAACTAAATTACCACATGAACAAAAGTAAATATTATTTCGGACAGAACACGCTGGGACAGGTTTTGAAGTTAATTCCGAGTCCCCTTGTTAAGAAAATTGCCCGGCAATCCAATAGTGATTTTGCCGTAAAAAGGTTCAGCACCCTTAATCATCTGTATACGATGTGTTATGCGGTTCTGGCAGATGTAACCGGACTTCGCCATGTTTGCGATGGGTTATTGGCTATGGGTGATAAACTGCGGCATTTAGGGCTTGATTACGTTGTTCCCAAAAGCACTTTATCTGACAGCAATAAAAACAGGAGCAGTGAAGTCTTTGGTCAGATTTATCAAGCCTTATACGCTCATTACTTTCATTTTATCTCGGACAGTTCAATGGTAGAGCCACTTCTAAGGAAGGCATACGCCATTGATTCAACCACTATGAGTCTTTTTAAAGCCATATTAAAGGCCAGCGGGAGAAAGTCAAAAGATGGCAATGCAAAAGGCGGTATAAAATCCCATGTACAAATCCGGCTGTTGGATGAACTGCCGATGAATGTACGATACACCTCAGGAGCGAGTAATGACCATGAGTTTCTAAAACACGTAAAACTGACCAGCCAGGATATTGCCATATTTGATAAAGCTTATGTGGATTACGCTCAGTATGCCCAATGGAGCATGGATGACATTTATTTTGTGACACGGGAAAAGGAAAATGCCAAAAGTCTGGTGCTGGATGAACGTGACCTGCCGGATGATGCTAATTTTGAAATATTGTTGGATGAGGATATTGTAAATGCGTATAAGGATGAAAACAACCAGGTTCAAAATGTAGTGTTACGCAGAATAGTGATATGG
>JABDFU010000072.1 GCA_013286385.1 Bacteroidota bacterium | reverse complement strand
CCGTCCATGAATTTGTTTTTCATTTTATCCAGGGTTCCCCTGTCCTTTTTTCCCATCGCCTTTCGAAGCACATCTGCATCTCCTTTCGAAAATCCGGCCAGTTTCTGTGAAAGCAACATCACCTGTTCCTGGTATACTGTTATTCCATAGGTATCTTCGAGAAACTCCTTCATTTCCGGAAGATCATAGGCGATGGCTTCCTTCCCGTTTTTACGTGCGATAAAATTGGGAATGTACTCTATCGGACCCGGCCGGTAAAGCGCATTCATGGCGATCAGGTCTTCGAATTTATCAGGCTTCAGATCCTTCAGATGCTTCTGCATTCCACCTGATTCAAACTGAAAGGTAGCGTTGGTCTCACCTCTCTGGTACAGTTCAAATGTTTTTTTATCATCCAGCGGAATACTGTCGATATCGATCTCCAGACCGTGATTTTCTTTGATCAGCCGAAGTGCATCGCGAAGTATCGTCAGGGTTTTCAGACCCAGAAAATCCATTTTAATTACGCCTGAATCCTCGATCACTTTTCCATCATATTGGGTGATCAGCAGACTGGTTTCCTTCGAAGTGGCCACCGGAATGATTTCAGTCAGGTCCTTTGGAGCAATAATGATTCCGGCGGCATGAATTCCGGTTCCTCTGACACTTCCCTCAAGAATAACTGCTTCCTTTAAAACCTTTGCCTGCATGTCTTCTCCCTGATATATCTCTCTGAGTTTCTTGACATTTTCCAGATCTTCACCGGTAATCTGTTCTGTTGTCTCCAGGCTTTTCTCCCCTTTGAGAGGAGCCGTCAGCAAACGTTCCAGTTCAATTCCGGGCCGGTCAGGTACAAGCTTGGCAAGCATATTCGAATCCTGCAGTGGAAGATCGAGCACCCGTGCGACATCCTTGATACTCATCTTGGCCGCCATGGTACCATAGGTTACAATCTGGGCGACCTGGTTTTTGCCGTATTTTTCTACTACGTAATCGATGACTTTCTGCCTTCCTTCATCATCAAAATCAGTATCAATGTCGGGCATAGACTTCCGGTCGGGATTCAGGAAACGCTCAAAGAGCAAATTGTACTTGATAGGGTCAATGTTGGTAATACCTATGCAATACGCAACAGCCGACCCGGCCGCTGATCCGCGGCCCGGTCCGACCACAACCCCAAGGTCTCGTCCGGCCTTTATAAAATCAGATACAATCAGAAAATAGCCGGCAAAACCCATGGTTTTAACCGTGAACAGCTCGAAGTTCAGCCGTTCTTCAATTTCGGGACTGAGCTCCCGGTACCTCCGCCTGGCTCCTTCAAAGGTAAGGTGTTTCAGGTACTCATCCTGGGATTCAAACCCTGCAGGTATTTTAAAATGAGGGAGAAGAATGTCCTGCTTGAGTTTCAGGTTCTCAATTTTATCCACTATCTCATTGCTGTTTTCAATGGCTTCAGGTATATCACTGAACAGCTCACTCATTTCAGCAGTTGTTTTAAAATAAAACTGATCGTTGTAAAAGGCGAAACGTTTGTCCTTGCTCATGACTTCGTCCTCTGCAAACTCCTTCATGGTGGGTGTGCTTTGCTTTTCGCCGGTATTGATGCACAGCAAAATATCGTGGGCATTTGAATCGGCCTGGTCAACATAATGCGAATCGTTGGAGGCGATAATTTTTACGTTGTATTTTTTGGCAAAACCCAGCAGCACTTCATTGACCTTCATCTGCTCGGGTATACGGTGACGTTGCAACTCAATATAATAATCCTCTCCGAACAGGTCGAGCCACCATTTGAATTCCTTTTCCCCTTCTGCTTCTCCTTTTTTAAGAATGATTTTAGGAACAGAAGCGCCAAGGCAACAACTTGTTGCGATAAGGCCTTTGTGGTATTTCAGAATTAGTTCTTTGTCAATACGAGGGTACTTTCCGTACAACCCTTCCATATAACCCAACGAACAAAGCTTGATAAGATTTTTATACCCCTCGGCATTTTTGGCCAGCATCAGCTGGTGGTAACGTATGTCTTTGTCTTCCTTGGTGAATTGTCTTTTATGCCGATTCTCAACCACATAAAACTCGCAGCCAACGATGGGCTTTATCTTATTGGGATGCTCAGGGCTATTGTACTTTCCGGCTTCCGCCACGAATTTAAAGACCCCGAACATATTGCCGTGATCGGTAATGGCAATGGCTCTCATGTTGTCATTCACAGCCTTTTTGTACATGGAGCCGATATCTGCAGCTCCATCAAGCAGAGAGAATTGGGTATGAACATGTAAATGGGAAAACTGCATAGCCTGTAAATTACTGCATGGCCTATAAATTTAGGAAATGCTTAAGATTCCGGGGTCTTTGTTGAAAATTATTAAATACTTGCACCTGACGTATTATTTAATAAATTTGGGGCACAAACCTATGCCTGAAACCCGAATTAACTTGTACTTTAAGGCTTCCTGTTTTTACTATAAGTCTGTTTGTCTGGCTCTGCTTTTTATGACAGGTTGTTTCATTCCTACTCAGGCTCAGGACAATACAGACAAACCGGCCGGCAAAAAAATCCACACGGTATTGATTAAAGTGAGAGCCCCGGATAAGTCAAAAATACCCGGAGCAACAGTCATTCTTTACGACAAGTCGGATATGCATGTTATGGAAAAGAAGACCGTTGATGCGAATTGCAATGCCACTTTCACCTTTGCCACCTTTCACGATTATATAATAGAGGTAAAAAAACAGGGCTATCTGACCAAACGAATCTGGATCAATTCCCAGCCTCTGGGAAAAGAAAACAAAACCATGCTTGAATACGACAACGACATTATCATGTACATGTACAATACAGATACAGAGGATGCGGCAATTGATATGCTGGACAAACCTTCTATGAAACTTGCCTATCTCCCCAAAGGACCTGTACAACCGGGTGAAAATCCCTTTGACTATGATCAGAGTTACGAAAATGCAATGAAGAGAGAGGCCAAAAAAATAGATCCTCAGACCCGGGAGAATGACTTCAATGCACTGATTGCCGGAAAGCCCCTGCCCGGCAAAACAGTTGAAATCAATTTGACCTATAAAGACGCCATGGCCCTTGGAGACAAGGCCATGGCAGCAAAGGATTTCCTGAAAGCCCGGGACGACTACAATAAAGCCCTGGATGCTAAACCGGGGGATAAAAAAGCAAGTGATCAGCTGGTGGTTGTGGACCGCGAACTTGGAATCAATGCGTATCAGGATTTGGTTAAGAAAGCAGATAAACTCTTTATCGATAAGGAATTTAGTGAAGCGAAAAGAGATTATGAGGAATGCCTGAGCATGAAACCCAAAGAAAAATGGCCGAAAGAACAGCTGGAAAAAATTATTCGAAAATACACTGATGCCATTAATAAAGCCGATGATTTGTTTAGTGCAAAAAACAATCTGAAGGATGCAAAGGAAGCCTATAAAGAGGCCCTTGCTATAAGCCCCAATGAGCAATATCCAAAGGATCAAATCAAGGAAATAAACAAAAAACTAAAAGATTCCGGGGGAGACAGCGGAGGCGATGATTATGCAGCTAACATAGTCAATGCCGACAAATCCTTCAAAGACAAAAATTACGCTTATGCCAACTATTATTATACCAAAGCGAACAAGCAAAAGCCAACCGAAAAATACCCCAAGGATCAGCTGGCTAAAGTAAAGGCCTTGCTTAATTCTGCTGCTTATAAAAAGACACTTGATCTGCAGTACAACGATGATATGAAAAAGGGCAAGGAAGCTTTTGATAACAAAGATTACACTTCGGCAAAGGCAGACTATAAGGATGCGGCTATTCTGAAGCCCGAGCAGAAAATGCCCCCGCTGCAGCTTGCAAAAATTGATCAGCTGATGAAGGCTGCCCAGCACGAGCTGGATGAAAAATACGCAACTGCGATTGCGCTCGGGGACAATGAATTCAAACAAAAGCACCTGGACAAAGCCAAAATGGCTTATTCAGACGCACTGAGCCTGAAAGCCGAAGAAAGCTATCCCAAAGACAAACTTGCAGAAATCGACCTGTTGCTTCAGAAGAAGGCCTCTGTCAGTGGTGTCAGCGGTCCTTACCAGGATGCCATTGCAAAAGCAGACAAAGCATTTGACAAAAAGGATTACAAAAATGCCCGTATGTCTTATGTTGAAGCAGGGGTACTTAAACCGGATGAACAATACCCCAAAGATCGTATTGCGGAAATCGACAGACTTCTCAAAAGTATGACGGCCAGCATCGAATCCTTTTCTCCGGGAAAACACAAGGAAATTCTGGATGCACAGGTCATTCAGGAAATGCAGGAAAAGCACGACGAATTGGTTGAAAAAAGCAAGCAGCTTCAATTGCTTAAAAAAGCCTACATCAAACGGATGGCTAACCTGAGCACCAAATACGATACAGAGAATCCATTGACACGTTTGTTGGATATTGTAGATTCAAAACCGGCAGTCAAGGCTAAAAACTAAAGAATAGAACTAATCTTTATTATGATGAATCTGAAGAATTTTTCAAAAGTAGTTGCTGTGCTGATGCTGTTTTTTGCAGCATCAGCTTTTGCACAAACGCTGAACCTGAATCAATACGGCCTCGAAGACGGATTGCCACAGTCCAGCATATACACAATGGTGCAGGACAATCAGGGAAACCTCTGGTTCGGAACCATGTCAGGGGTTTCCAAATACGACGGACTGCGTTTTCAGAATTTCTCCAAAAGTGACAGTCTGGCTGAATACCGCGTAACCTCCAGTTGCATTGACAAAGCAGGCAATATCTGGTTCGGTCACTGGGACGGAGGAATTTCAAAATACAATCCGGCCACAAAGAAATTTCACGCAGTGAAAACGGGCAGTGTGAATATCACCCTTCGTATCAATACCATTTATATGGACAAAACCGGCAAACTCTGGCTGGGTACAAGCGGTCAGGGGTTGGTCATCTACACGCCTTCAGCGGATGAGCTTCAGAAAACAAGCGATACCGAGAGCGGCAGCTTTAATAGGGTTCAGCAAAAAGACGGCCTTCCGGGAAACAAAATCAATCAGATTACAGCCGATGCCTCCGGCAACCTATATGTTGCCGGTTCAGAAGGACTGGCCAAAACAAAAGACGGTAACGTGTTTGAAATGATCGGTGACCTTCCTTCTTCGCTCACTACTTCTGTTTTAGTGGACAGTAAAAACAATCTTTGGGTCGGAACTGAAGACAGAGGAATTACCCGCATCAATTTATCCACTAAAGAAGCCAAAACGTATACTACTTCTGAAGGACTGGCCTACAATCATGTAAGCTGCCTGCTGGAGGATTCGGTACACAATATTTTTATTGGCACCTACGGAGGCGGAGTAAGCAAATTCCTGCCCGCCCTGGAAGCCAATAACTACAATGGCCCTGTTTTCCAGACTATTTCGTTTGAAAAAGGATTGAGTAACGATAAGGTACTGAGCATCCTGCAGGATCGGGAAAAAAATATCTGGATCGGAACCTACCTGAACCTGAACCAGTATTTCGATGAGCAGTTTGAAATTTTCGGAGAAAACGAAGGCTTGAAAAACAGTCTGGTCTGGTCGGTAATTCAGTCCCGGAGTGGCACTTATTGGTTAGGTACCGAAGGAGGTTTGGTTGAATTCGAGAAAAATCAGAATCCTGCAAAAAATACCTATACCAACAGGACATCCAAAGGTAAAGGCGGTGTTACCAATACAACTGCATTGTACGAAGACATAAACGGGGACATCTGGTACACTAATTTCGGCACAGGCGTTTGCCGCTACAACCCTTCGAGCCAAAAAACAGGTTCCTGGACGGTGAAAGACGGACTGCCGAATAACGAAGTGTTCAGTATTGACGGAGACAAAGACGGGAATGTCTGGCTGGCAACAAATAACGGAGTTTCAAAATTCAATATTCATACCCAAACCTTTGAAAATTTTAATTCAAAAAATGGTCTGGGAAGTGATAAGGTCTTCACTATTTTCAAAGACAGTAAAGAAAATCTTTGGTTCGGATGCCTGGCCGGAGATCTGACCATGTATAATGGCAAGGACTTTAAGCGTTTTTCTGAAAAAGACGGATACGACAATCAGTTTACTACCTGCATAACCGAAGATGCTGCAGGAAATATATGGTTCGGAAGTTTTGAAAAAGGAATTTACAAATTTGACGGCAAGACCTTTAAAAATTACACGGTCCGTGAAGGAGCCACTTCGAATCAAAGTTTCATGATGGTTTGTGACAATATGAACAATCTCTGGGTTGGCAACAACCAGGGAATTGACAAGTTTAGTTTAAAAGACGAGACCTTCAAGCACTACGGAAAGCAGGACGGATTTCTGGGTGTGGAAATAAACCCCAATGCGGTCTACAAGGACAAAGCCGGCAATCTTTGGTTTGGTTCTATTATCGGGATTGTTCAATACGTTTCCAAAAGCGAAAAAAACAACAGTGTTGAACCTGTTTTGCAACTCCGCAATCCTAAATTGTTTTACAACGAAGTGACCATTCCCGCTGACCACAAATTCGGATACAGTCAGAATCATTTCACCTTCGAATTCGTCGGCGCAAGTCTGACCAACCCCAAGCGCGTAACCTATCAGTTTAAGCTCGAAGGCTACGATCAGGATTGGTCAAGACCCCAGAAGCAAAACTCCTATACCTATTCGAACCTTCCTCCCGGGAACTATACCTTTAAGGTAAAATCAGCCAACAACGACGGGGTATGGAATAAGGAGCCCGCCACTTTTTCCTTTACTATTACTCCTCCATTCTGGAAAACCTGGTGGTTCTGGAGCATAGTCGGTCTGATCGTAGTGTCCCTGACCTATGTTTATGTTCAGTACAGAGAACGCAAACTCAGGGAAGCCAATCAGATTCTTGAACAGAAAGTGCTTCAGCGCACCGAGGAACTTCGTAAAGAAAAAGAAATTGTGGAACGCCAGCACGAAAACATTAAGGACAGCATCGAATACGCTCAGCGTATCCAGGAGGCCGTATTTGTTCCTATGGAAACCATACGGCAGGCGTTGCCTGATTTCTTTATTCTCTTTCAGCCAAAAGATGTGGTGAGCGGAGACTTTTACTGGGAGCACAAACAGAACGGGAAAATTGTTTTTGCAATTGCCGACTGCACCGGACATGGTGTACCCGGAGCGTTTATGTCCATTATAGGTTACAACATGCTCAACAATATCGTAAAGGACAAAGGCGTAACCCAACCCTCCGTCATTCTGGATGAATTGAGTATGGCCATTACCGATACACTCAACCCGAATGCAGACGGCAGGAAAGTTAAAGACGGAATGGATATTGCTATTTGTATGTACAACCCCCTGACAAGAACCCTTGAATACGCAGGTGCACACAACGCCATGTACCATGTGCGTAAAGGAGAACTGAAGGAATACAAGTCAGACAAACAGCCCATCGGCAAAACACTGATGCACGATGCTGCCTTTAAATTTACCAACCATTCAATCGCCATTGAAACGGGAGATGTGGTGTATTTATTCACTGACGGATATTGCGATGCTATAGGAGGCCCCAAACGAACGAAATTTTTCTATCCGCCGTTCCGCAAGCTGCTGGCTGAGATTTATTCAAATCCGCTTGATAAGCAAAGGGAAACCCTTTCAAAAACCATCAACGACTGGCTGGGCGGGCGTGAGCAGGTGGATGATATCGCCGTAATGGGTGTGCGGTTTTAGGCGCTCAAGGTCAGTGTGAATGACAAGAAACAAATTCTGATTATCGGAGGAGGCGCAGCCGGTTTTTTTTGCGCTTTGAATATAGCCATCCTGGAAGCGGCCAGGCGCGTTTCAACCAGACATCGTACAACCCAACCAAATGCCCTTCCTGGAATTACCATACTCGAAAGAACCTCGGATGTCCTTCGAAAAGTGCGTATTTCCGGAGGAGGACGGTGCAATGTTACCCACGCCTGCGAGGACAATGCGATGCTGGTAAAAAACTATCCCCGGGGTGAAAAAGAGCTGAGAGCAGCATTCAGCCGGTTTTCAGTAAAAGATACTGTCCGGTGGTTTGGGCAAAGAGGTGTTCATCTGAAGACGGAGGAAGACGGACGCATGTTTCCGGTAAGCAATACCTCTGAAACAATTATCAACTGCCTGCTCGACCAGGCCCGCAAGCTGAATGTCAACATCAGACTGAATACAGATGTACTGCAAATAAGCAAAAGTGCAAACGATTTATTTACCATCAGCCTGTTGGGCGGTGAAACGCTAACATGCAATGCGCTGGTTATCGCCACCGGAGGAAGACCCAAAGAATCGGGCTACCAATGGCTGACAGAAACCGGTCTTGGAATTGAAAAACCCGTCCCTTCTCTTTTTACATTTAACATCAAAGACCCTAAATTAAGAAGCC
>JABDFU010000071.1 GCA_013286385.1 Bacteroidota bacterium | reverse complement strand
AGGGCGTCGACTACTTTAAAGTAGTAATCGTAATCGAGAATGTTGAGGTTGTCGATAACGGCTTTGTAGGTAATCTTGTCGCCGGCAAAACTGACGATCTGGTCGAAAATTGAACAGGCGTCTCTCAGGGCTCCATCGGCTTTCTGGGCGATGATGTGAAGGGCATCGGGATCGGCGTCTATGTTTTCGTTTTTCGCAATGAACTGGAGATGTGTGGCAATGTCCTCGACCCGGATGCGGTTGAAATCGAAAATCTGGCAACGGGAAAGGATGGTGGGTATGATCTTGTGTTTTTCGGTAGTGGCCAGAATGAAAATGGCGTGTTTGGGAGGTTCTTCTAAGGTTTTGAGAAACGCATTAAAAGCTGAGGTGGACAGCATGTGTACCTCATCAATGATGTAAACTCTGTAGTCGCCTGACTGTGGGGCAAACCGAACCTGGTCGACCAGGCTGCGGATGTCGTCAACGGAATTGTTGGAGGCTGCATCGAGTTCGTATACGTTAAGGCTTTGACCTGTGTTGAAGGATTTGCAGGATTCGCAGGTGTCGCAGGCTTCTGTAGAAGCTGTAATGTGCTGGCAGTTGATGGTTTTTGCCAGGATGCGTGCGCAGGTTGTTTTCCCAACTCCCCTCGGACCGCAAAACAGGAAGGCCTGGGCCAGGTGATGGTTCTTAATCGCATTTTTAAGCGTGCTGGTGATGGAGTGCTGACCTACGACCGTGTCAAAGGTTGCGGGCCTGTATTTTCGAGCTGAGACAACAAAATTTTCCATACGCTGAAGGCGGGGACAAAGATAGATTTTTTAGCAGCCGCAGGATTATTTTACGATGTTGAATTTGCCCACTCCAACCAATTCGTGGTTTTCGTTATACGCTGAATAAACATACATGCCAATGGAGTAAGAGGAGGTGTTGAATGTTACCCGGTTGTTTTGGACCAACTGGGCATCCACTTTACGGCCGGTGAGGTCGTAAATTTCAACATAGGAGAAATTGTTTGCCGCTCCGGTTGATTTCAGAGTAATGTTGTCTGAAGCAGGATTCGGGAAAGCAAGAACAGCGGCGGAAAGTTGTGTTTCGCTAATGATACCTGTACAGGAATTGTCACCGGAAAAGGCAGCGTCGTCGACAATGAGAGTGCTGCCTGCCTTAGCCTGAGTCTTGGTTCCGCTGGAGGTGAAAACAATGATAGCAGTGTCAGGAAACTGACAGGTGGATTTGTAGGTAAGGTTGACAGTGTATTGTGTGAATGAACTTACTGTTCCTGAAATCGTAACGGAGCCCTCAGCGATTGTATCTCTGACGCCGCCGCTAAAGTTGGTGAGTGCCACTGCGCAGACTGCTTCATCACCGGTTTGGGGTGCATATTCTGCATAAAATGTAAATTGGGTATAGCGGTTAGCCTCGGGATAGCCCGGTATAAAATAGGGGGCGGCTTCTTTCAGCGTTCCGGTAAATGCAAAATCAAGAGTACCGTTGGGCAGGTAGCTGGCCATGCTTCCCACAAAACTTCCGCTGGAAGAATAGGCTCCGGTAACAATTTTCATGGAGTATTTACCACCATGAACGGCTGTAGAATCTTTAAAAATGCTCAGCGGATTTGATCCGAAGAGGTAATAGGCAATGACATTTGAAGTGCCGTAACCGTCAGGTTCTGGCTCGCCTACTGCATCGGTTCCCCAGAGTTCAAAAACTAACGCCGAAGCAAGTAAATCACCCGAAAACCAGACCAGCAAAGCTCCCGAAGTCCAAAAAGCGGCAACCCCAAGCCCAGCTCCAGCTTCAAAACCCGAACCTCCGCTTAAAAAAACCGGCATCAAAATCAGCTCCCCTTCCATTGGCCAGTTCCTAAGCTCCCAGGCAAAAAAAGAGAATCCCGGCATAGGCTCATCCAACTCAACCGTACCCGCCGAAACCTTCACCCCCGAAAGTCGCCCCAACTCACTCTTTTCCCAGGACGCACTCGAATCCAGCTGGAATGCCTACGCCAAACAAATGCAGCAAAAAGGCAAACACAATTTGTACAGCACGCTGTGTTTCCGAAAACCGGTATTGAAAGACAATGCCCTTATCGAATTCACCATCGACAATAAAGTTCAGGAAGAAACCCTTGAAAGCGAAAAGTCAGACCTGCTCGGTTTTCTTCGCAAAGAACTCAATAACTACAGCACCGCCCTTAAAACAGTCATCAACACCGTAGAAACAGAACGCAAGCCCTATACATCAGGCGATAAATTCAAACGCATGGCCGAAAAAAATCCAGCCCTGCTTAAACTAAAACAACAATTCGATCTTGACATTGAAATCTGACAACCAGCTGCCTCCTTCTATCCGAATCAGCCTGCGCGCAGCCTTTTCGTTGCTGCTGCTTGCCCTCCTGTTTTCCTGCCATCCGGCAAAAACGCCACAGGGCGATTACACGACTGCCGAAAACGACCCGCTCAAAGCGCGTATTTACACCCTTGATAATGGGCTCAAGGTTTACATGACCACCTACAAAGACGCTCCCCGCATCCAGGCCTATATCGCCGTGAAAGCCGGCAGCAAAAACGACCCGGCCGATGCAACCGGCCTGGCGCATTACCTCGAACACATGCTGTTCAAAGGAACCGATCAGTACGGCACAAAAGATTACGCCAAAGAAGAAGTCGAAATAAACAAAATCCAGGATCTGTACGATCAGTACCGCCTGCTCAAAGATCCACAGCAGCGCAAAGAAATGTACCACCGCATCGACAGCATTTCAGGCAAAGCCTCTACCTATGCCATCGCCAACGAGTACGACAAAATGGCAGCCAACATGGGCTCTGTGGGAAGCAATGCCTACACCTCCTTCGAACAAACGGTTTACGTCGAAGACATTCCCTCCAATCAGTTCGATAAATTTGCAACCCTGCAGGCCGAGCGCTTCCGCAAGCCGGTCATGCGCCTGTTTCATACCGAACTCGAAGCCGTCTACGAAGAAAAAAACCGCGGGCTCGACAACGACAACGAAAAATCCTGGGAAGCTATGTTTGCGGGCCTGTTTCAGAAAAACACCTACGGTACCCAAACTACCATCGGCACCATCGAGCACTTAAAAAATCCCTCCTTAAGCAAAATCAGACAGTACTACGATACCTGGTATGTTCCCAATAACATGGCCATCTGCCTGAGCGGAGATTTCGATCCCGACTCCCTCATCAAAATCATTCGCACGAAATTCTCAGGGCTTAAATCCAAACCGGTTCCTCCGTACACACCTGCCAAAGAAGAACCCATCACCAGTCCCGTTGTAAAAGAAGTCTGGGGACCCAACGCCGAAGAAGTTACACTCGGTTACCGCTTTGACGGAGCCAATACCGGGCAGGCCCGCATGATAACCCTGCTGGCAAAAATTCTTTTCAACGGCAAGGCAGGCCTCATCGACCTTAACCTTAACCAGAAACAGGAAGTACTCGGCGCAAGCGCATTCAGCGAAATTTTAAAAGATTATTCGGTTTTACTCATCGACGGACAGCCTAAAAAAGGCCAGACCCTCGACCAGGTAAAAGACCTGATGCTCCAGCAGCTTGAAAAAATAAAAAACGGAGATTTCCCCGACTGGCTGCCCCAGGCTATTGTCAACAACATGAAACTCGAAGAAACCAAGGCTTACGAAGAAAATGCACGCAGAGCCGATGCTTTTGTAAAAGCCTTTACCACAGGGACCGACTGGACCGATTACGTTTCCCAAACCGAAAAAATTTCCCACATCAGCAAGCAACAGATCATCGATTTTGCCAAAGCCAGCTTCGGTCAGAATTACGTCATCGTTTACAAACGCACCGGAGAAGACAAGAACGTTCAGAAGGTTGAAAAGCCTCACATTACACCGGTCGAAGTCAACCGCAACGAGCAAAGTCCTTTTGTCAAAAATATACTGGCCGCTTCAGTACCCGAAATCAAACCCCGTTTTATCGATTACGACAAAGACATCAAAAAACTCAAAACAGATAAAGGAATTCCCGTTCTGTACCACGAAAACACCGAAAACAAAACTTTCGATCTGTATTACGTAATCCCGATTGGCAGCAATCAGGACAAGAGAATAAAACTGGCTGTCGATTACCTCAACTACCTGGGCTCAGCCAACTATAGTCCCAAACAGATCCAGCAGGAATTTTACAAACTGGCCTGTTCCTACTCGGTATTCAGTTCAGAAAACGAGACCCGTGTCAGCCTCAGCGGCCTGTCAGAAAATTTTCCAAAGGCCCTTGCCCTGTTCGAGGAATTGCTGAACGATGCAAAGCCCGACAAAGACGCATTAGACAATTTAATTTCAGATGTGCTCAAAAAAAGACAAGACGATATGCTCGATAAAAACACGATACTGTACAGCGGTATGATCAACTATGCCATGTTCGGCAGCAAATCTCCTTTTTCCAATGTCATTCCCGAAAAAGAACTCAAAGAAATAAAACCCGAAGAACTCAGCAACCTGATTAAATCCTTTTGCGCTTACCAGCATCACGTATTGTTTTACGGAAGTCTCAGCGAAAGCGAAATCTGTGACCAGTTGAATAAACTTCACCGCAGTCCTGCCCGGCTGAACCCTGTCCCCACCGACAACGCCTTTCAGTTTCAGGATTCCAAAAATGACGTTTACGTAGTTGATTACGACATGAAACAGGCCGAGATCATCCTGCTTTCAAAAAGCGTAAAATTCAACGCAGCCATTTATCCCGAAGCCGTTCTCTACAACGAATACTTCGGAGGTGGCATGGCCTCTATTGTTTTCCAGGATTTAAGAGAATCAAAGGCGCTGGCCTACAGTGTCTATTCGGGTTATCGCATCGGTCAACGAAAAGACAAAAACAATTACAACCTCTCCTATATAGGAACCCAGAGCGACAAACTGCCCGAAGCCCTTACAGGACTGACCGACCTGCTTCGCGACATGCCCGAATCACAGAATGTATTCAAAGCAGCCAAAGAATCCATCCTTCAGAATCTTCGCACCGAACGCATCAGCCGCAGTGCCATTCTGCTAAGCTATGACCAGAGCCTTAAGCTGGGAGTCGATCACGACCTGCGCAAAGACGTTTTCGAACGCATTCCGAAAATGAACATGGACGACGTGAAGAAATTTCAACTCGACTACATCAAAAATCAAAAGTACACCATGCTGGTTTTGGGCAAGAAAGAAAATCTCGATTTCAAGACACTTGAAAAGTATGGCCATGTGAATTACCTGGGGCTTAAAGACCTCTTCGGATACGATAAAGAACCCGGCGCCGAAAAACTCTTAAACTAATTAACTCTTAAACCAAGAACCATGCAGAAGATTAAAGTTGGCAACCCGGTTGTAGAACTCGACGGAGATGAAATGACACGGGTAATCTGGAAAATCATTAAAGACAAACTGATTTTTCCCTACCTCGATCTCGACATCAAATACTACGACTTAGGAATCGAGAACCGCGACAAAACAGAAGACAAAGTTACCGTCGAATCGGCCGAAGCCATAAAGAAATACAACGTAGGCATCAAATGTGCCACCATCACCCCGGATGAAGCCCGCGTAAAAGAATTCAGCCTGAAACAAATGTGGAAATCGCCCAACGGAACCATACGCAACATCCTGGACGGAACTGTTTTCCGCGAACCCATCGTCTGCAAAAATGTTCCCCGCCTGGTACCCAACTGGACGGCCCCCATATGTGTGGGCCGCCATGCCTTCGGCGACCAATACCGCGCCACCGACTTTTTAACCAAGGGCAAAGGAAAACTCACTATTACCTTTACGCCCGAGGACGGCTCAGCAGTTCAGTCCTATGAGGTATACCAATACAAAGGTGATGGCGTAGCGCTGGCCATGTACAATACCGACGAATCCATCAAAGGATTTGCAAATGCCTGCTTCAACACGGCACTGCTGAAGAAATGGCCCCTCTACCTTTCTACTAAAAACACCATTCTCAAAAAATACGACGGACGCTTCAAGGACATCTTCAGTGAAATTTTCCTGAGAGACTTTAAGTCAAAATTCGAAGCGGCCGGCATCACCTACGAACACCGCCTCATCGACGATATGGTAGCCTCAGCCCTAAAATGGAGCGGCAACTTTGTATGGGCCTGCAAAAACTACGACGGAGACGTACAAAGCGACACGGTGGCTCAGGGATTCGGATCACTCGGCCTGATGACCTCGACCCTCATCACCCCTGATGGCAAAACCATGGAAGCCGAAGCGGCCCACGGTACTGTCACACGCCACTTCAGGGACCACCAGCAAGGCAAACCCACCTCCACCAACCCCATTGCATCCATTTTTGCATGGACACAGGGTCTTGCCTTCAGAGGCAAACTCGACTCCAACACAGCGTTGATCGACTTTTGCAAAAAACTCGAGCAGGTCTGTGTAGAAACGGTTGAATCAGGAAAAATGACCAAAGACCTCGCCGTCTGCGTTCACGGCAACAAAGTAAACCACGGAGAACACTACCTCTATACCGAAGAATTTCTCTCGGCAATAGACAGCAATCTGAAAGCTAAATTAAAATAAGCAGGTTCAAACCCGCCCTATAAAGGCGGGTTTTTTATTTGACGTACTTGACAAGCTTCTTATCCGGAAATTTTTCCAGGTAATCCTTCACCGCATCCTTATTCAGGGTCAGCGTCATCATTTTCAGTTTCAGGTAATCCTCGTGCATGTAAAAATACCCCGGGCTGTTCACGTTGTTATGACCTCCGCTACCCGAATCCTTGATCAGAAACCAGGTTCCGTTGGGCTTTTCCAGATACCCCACCAGGTGCATGGCATGATCATCCGTTGTTGACCCGTTGGTAAACCTGAACTGACGGGCATTTTCATCTATATACTGAGAAGGAATATCATACGTGGGAATCATCATCACTCCCGTATAAATATTAATCCCGCTTTCCGATACATCTCCGCCGATAGAAATTGAATATCCGCTTTTAATGGTGCTTTTTGCAATGGCCACAAAATCATTCAAGGGAACATTGTAGTAATCCTCACTGTGCCACCAATTGTCAGCGGCTTTATATTCCGCCTGCGTCCAATAAGGAGCTTCCATCAGGGACATAAAATCAACGTAATCATCAGTATGCAGCTTGCAAACCGTACTCAGATACTCCTGAGGAGTAATCCTTCCGTCTCCTATGCCCACCGTTTCAGGAGGAATACCCAGGTAATAATTCAGAATCGATTTTACAGTCGCCAAAACCTGCTCATCATTCCAGGCGTTGTTCACCTTGACCGATTGCATATACCCTTTCAGTTCCTCCACCAGTTTCCGGTGATCCAGAAAAGGTTGGCCAATCTTGGTACCCGGATATTCAGCTTCAGGCACCGCCCCGTATTTGCGCATCATATTGATCACCCCATTGGTCTCAGAACCCTCATCAAAAGTCGATTTACCGCGGGTCCTTACGAACTCCTTAGCCTTCTCCACATATTGCCAGTAAAAAATATAGGCCTCTGACAATTTAATCTCCTGATTGCTCAAGCGGTAAATTTCGGCCTCATAAAAAGAAGTGGTCGAAAAACACCAGCAGGTACCACTCTCCCCCTGCGAAACCGGTTTTTCATTCCATACCATTTTAAATTCCGTAGCCGACTTGGGCACATCAATACCCGTCATATCCATCAGAAATTTCTTAGGCTCCTCCTTTTTCGGTGCAGCAAAAAGATCCGTTGCTTTTTTGATCTGCTCGTAATAGTCATTGACAATGGCTTTAAAAGAACCCTTGTCTTTTCTTTCCTGAGCAAAGCCCGAGAGGGCATAAGCAGCTACCATCAGAATCGTAAATTGTCTTTTCATTTTAACCCGTTTAAATTTTCAACAACTGTAATTCTTTGCGACAAAATTAACATTAAATCTGCATCCGCTGCCGCAGCGCCTCAAACAAAATAATCCCCGTTGCAACCGAAACATTCAGCGAAGAAATACTCCCTTTCATAGGGATCTTCACCTGCTGCTCCGCGCGTTTCAGATATTCCGGCGAAATTCCGTCTTCCTCCGACCCCATCAGAAGGGCAACCGGCCCCGAAAGCTCCGCTTCAAAATAAAACTGATCCGCCTTTTCCGTACAAGCCACAATCCGAACCCCGCTCTCCTGCAAAAAATCAAGCACATTTTTCAGATTGTCCTCCCGGCAAACGGGAATTGTATGCAAAGCCCCCGCCGAGGTTTTTATCGCATCCGCATTGACCTGAGCCGCACCCCTCGAGGGAATAATCACCGCATCCACACCCGCACACTCGGCCGAACGGCAAATCGCCCCGAAATTCCGCACATCCGTAATACGGTCCAGAACCAGCAACAGCGGCAATTTCCCCTGTTCAAATAAAAACGGAAGAACATCCTCTATTTTCTGATAACTGATCTCCGACACATAACCCACAACACCCTGGTGATTTTTTCCTGTAAGCCGGTTCAGCTTTTCCACCGGAACATACTGAAAGGCAATATTCTTTTCCTTCAACAGTCCCATCAGCTCCCGGGCGAGTTCATTGCTCAGATTGGTTTGCACAAAAAGCCGGTCGATTTCTTTATCCGATTTAATCGCCTCAATAACCGCCCGTGTACCGAACAGCATCATCTTATCGTCCATTCTTTCCTTCCCCATAAAACTTAATTCTGAAGATAAACCCGCCCCTGCCTCCAGATCTCATCCACTTCCCTGAACCAGTTAGACCGGTAAACAGTCGAACGTTGCAGTGCATAATCATTTTCGCTCAGCGGATTAATCAGTCTGTTAAAATTAAAACTGATCGAATTGATATTGTTCTCCACACCATAGATCCAGGTCTCCGAACCCGTTCCTCTGTACACCAGGTTCGGTGGACCGAAGATCATGTAAATCATTCCCCGGTCTGTTTTCCATCCTTCGAGATACGAACTGAAACATTTATTGGCATAACGAACCCGGGTATAATACGTCCGTATGACTTCCTTTCCCCTGTCCTTATTTCCGGCGCAATTGAGCCAGAAATTTTCCACGGCCACCTTCTTATTCTTACTCGCTGAAATTTCATCAAATTCCTCCTTCGAGCTGATGTACCTCAGCGGAGCCACCATTTGCTCAGCCAGTTTGATATCCGGAAAAGCATCGTAATACCG
>JABDFU010000070.1 GCA_013286385.1 Bacteroidota bacterium | reverse complement strand
TGCCGGAAATTACATTCCGAAGCATTTTTTGAGCGTCCTCAAAGAGCTTCACCGCTTCAGCGCCGCGGACCGGATCTTTCAGAATTTTAGGGTAGCTGCCCTTCATCTCCCAGCTTATGAAAAATGGGGTCCAGTCTATATAAGAAGCGATTTCTTCCAGAGAATAATCCGTAAAAACCTTGTTTCCGGTAAAAGCCGGCACCACAACCGGCAACGCCGACCAGTCTGCCTTTACTTTATTAGCCCGGGCCTGGGCCAGGGAAATGAATTTATTCTGGGATTGGGCATTTTTGTTTTGCAAACGTACCCGTTCATATTCAAGACCAAGCGCCTTCATAAAATCAGGCCGGAGTTCATCGGAGATCAGACTGCTGGCAACCGGAACCGACTTACTGGCATCATTGACGTAAACCACCGGACCCGAATAGTTTTGAGCAATCTTCACTGCAGTATGCACCCTGGATGTAGTTGCTCCACCGATCAGGAGAGGAATTCTGAACTGCAGACGCTCCATTTCCTTGGCGACATGTACCATTTCGTCCAGGGAAGGCGTAATCAATCCGCTTAATCCGATCACATCCACATTGTGTTTCCGGGCTTCGTCGAGAATGCGGTCACTCGAAACCATTACGCCCAAATCAATAATCTCATAATTGTTGCAGGCCAGAACAACGCCGACAATATTTTTTCCGATGTCGTGCACATCGCCTTTCACCGTAGCCATCAAAATCTTTCCTGCGTTCTTTCTTCCATCCCCGACAATTCCGGCCGCAAGATTCGCATCCTTTTCAGCCTGCAAAAAAGGTTCCAGATACGCAACCGCCTTCTTCATTACCCTCGCGCTTTTAACAACCTGTGGCAGGAACATCTTACCGCTTCCGAACAGATCACCGACAATATTCATTCCGGCCATTAAGGGCCCTTCAATTACGTGCAGGGGCCTTCCCAGTTTCTGCCTGGCTTCCTCTGTATCGGCATCAATGAATTCCACCAAACCCTTTACAAGGGAATAACTTAGACGTTCTTCCACTGTTCCCTTTCGCCATTGCTCATCCTTATCGGTTTTTTCCCGGACAACACCTTTAAGCGATTCTGCATGGTTCACCAATCGTTCCGTGGCATCTGCCCGTCTGTCCAGCAAAACATCCTCCACCAGCTCAAGCAAATCGTTGGGGATGTCATCATACACCTGAAGTTGGGCAGGGTTGACAATGCCCATATCCATACCGGCTTTAACGGCATGGTATAAAAAGGCCCCATGAATAGCCTCCCTTACATGATCATTTCCCCGGAATGAAAAAGAAACATTGCTTACACCTCCGCTTACTTTGGCAAAAGGCAAATTCGATTTTATCCAACGGGTGGCCTCAAAAAAATCAACGGCATTTTTCCGGTGCTCCTCCATGCCCGTTGCAACTGGAAATATATTGGGGTCAAAAATAATATCCTGAGGATGAAACTTAACCTTATTGACAAGTACATCGTAGGCCCGTTTACAGATATCAATTCTTCTTTGCAGCGTATCGGCCTGACCCTCCTCATCAAAAGCCATGACAATAACGGCGGCTCCGTATTGCTTAATAAGATGAGCCTGCTCAACGAATTTCTTCTCTCCCTCTTTCAGCGAAATCGAATTGACAATCGATTTGCCCTGAACGCACTTAAGCCCCGCCTCGATGACTGACCATTTCGAAGAATCGATCATCAAAGGAACACGGGCGATATCGGGTTCTGAAGCGATCAGATTCAAAAACTTTACCATAGCACCCTGTCCGTCCAGCATTCCTTCATCCATGTTAACATCAATCACCTGGGCGCCTCCGTCTACCTGATCCTTGGCAATGGTGAGGGCTTCCTCGTAATTGTTGTCCTTGATCAGGCGCAAAAATTTTTTCGATCCTGTTACATTCGTCCGCTCCCCTACATTCATAAAGTTTGATTCGGGCCTAAGCGTAAGCGGTTCCAGACCGCTCAAATGCATAAGTGTGTCAGGTGCCGGTTTTTTCCTGGGCTTGCTTTTTTTTGCCAGACCGGCAATCATTTTTATATGTTCAGGAGTAGTACCGCAACAACCGCCGACAATATTTAAAAATCCAGCCACCAAAAAATCTTCAATCTGATGACCCATTTCATGAGGATCCTGGTCGTATTCCCCAAATTGATTCGGAAGTCCGGCATTGGGATAGGCACTCACATAAAAAGGAGCTTTTTCAGACAGTTCTTCCAGGTACGGCCTCATTTCCTTGGCTCCAAGGGCACAATTTAAACCGACACTCAGCAAATCAACATGAGAAACCGAATTTAAAAACGCTTCCGTCGTTTGTCCCGACAAAATTCTTCCACTGGCATCGGTAATCGTACCGGATACCATGATCGGAATTTTTCGGTTGATTTTTTCGCAATAAGTCTGAGCGGCGAACAAGGCCGCCTTCACATTAAGGGTATCCGTAATAGTTTCAAACAGAAGCAAATCCGCTCCTCCGTCCACAAGTCCCCGAATCTGAAGGGTATACGCATCAACCAGCTGATCAAATGACACGGCCCGAAAACCAGGATCATTCACATGGGGAGACATCGAAGACAGTTTCGTTGTGGGCCCCATCGCCCCTGCAACAAACTTCGCAGGTACTTGCTCGGCATTCCCAACAGCAGCCTCCGCATTGAACTCTTCAACTGCTTCCCTGGCTATTTTAGCAGCCGCAAAATTCAGGTCATAAACCAGTTCCTCCATCTGGTAATCAGCAAGGGAAATGCGGTTCGCATTGAATGTATTTGTTTCCAGGATATCAGCTCCGGCGGCAAGATATTCTTTATGAATGGCCTTAATGATCTGAGGCTGAGTAAGAACAAGCAGATCGTTATTCCCCTTCAGATCAGATTTCCAGTCCTTGAACCGGGTACCGCGGTAATCCTTTTCCTCCAGCTTGTAATGCTGAATCATGGTACCCATGGCCCCATCGATCACCAGCACCCGTTTCTCTAATTCTTCCCTTATGTTAGCCACAAAAAATAATTTAATGTCCCCAGCGGGGAAAGGCAAAGCAAGTCTACTTAATTTTACCCGAATAGACTATCGTATCGTATTCAAATCTCACAAACCCTTCCTTGTTGTGAACAGAATAAATTCGTTGCAATTCCATATTCATGGGCTCAAAATTTTCATGTTCAGCTGTGGGAACATAAGACGAAGAAAGCAAACGCCCCTGCAAACCCTGAAAATCGAATTCCTGATAGTTCTTAAAAGAGGCTTCTTTGAAACTCTTATTATCTACAAACCCTAAAAAGTAATTCCGGATATCTTTCGCGGCAAGATTCTTATGATTTACAATTTCGTAGTCTATTGAAAAATTATGCAGAAGATTTTCATACTCCATCAAAAATTCGGTCTCATCAATCAGTCTGTCGTTCCAGACAATGACAATAAAACCTTCTGGTTTTAATACCCGCATGGCCTCTTTCCTGAACAACTCCCTGTCAAACCAATGAAAACTTTGGGCCGCGATAAGTATGTCTATGCTGCCGGCCTTTAATCCGGTCGATTCGGCCTTTCCATCAATGCTTTTAAAATTTCTGCTTGAACCGATAATACGTTCAGCCGCTTCCCTCATTTCTTTATTAGGCTCCACAGCAAAAACAACATTTCCATTATCCAGAAAGGGTTTGGCCGAAATACCGGTGCCAGAACCAATATCGGCAATCACCGAATCACTTTTCAGGATTTTCTCTTTTATCAGAAAAGAAAACAGCTCAGCAGGGTATCCCGGCCTGTACTTAATGTAGTTGTCTACACGGTTAGAAAAACGGTCTAAAGTATTCAAGTTGCTTAGTTAAAAAGTTAAACGGTTAAGAAGTTCGAAGATTATAAAGTTAGAAAGTTCAAAAGGAAAACCTAATCTTCGAAAGCAAGGGTTACACACAATTTTTAAACTATTTAACGCTTAAACCGAATTGGGCTTATTTCCAAATCCCCAACTCCTGAAGTTGGATCTTCTTCCTGAAAAAGAATTTAGTACTCCTTTCAAAAGACCGGGTAAAATCAGAAACGAAAAACTGATGCACGGTTTTCTTTTGGCTGCTGATAAGCTTTTTTTTGTTTAACAATTCACTCACAGATTCGGCAACAACTTTGGCGGAATCAATAACTTCAACCTTGCCGTTGTAATACTCCTCGATTTCAGGCTTAATGAGTGGAAAATGCGTACAAGCCAGAATAAGTGAATCGATTTTTTTCAGACGGGAACGGGAAAGGTAATCCGCTATGATAGTTCGGCTGATTTTGTTGTTAAAAAAGCCCTCTTCAATCATCCCCACAAGAAGCGGGGTTGCCAGAGATTCAACATGCAGTTTACTATTGCCCGCCTTTAGTTTGCGGGCATAAATATCAGACTTTACCGTTCCCTTGGTTCCGATGACCCCGATGCGATGCAGTCTTTTTTGGCGGAGCACTTCTTCCACCACCGGATCAATCACATTAACCACTAACGCTTGTTTTCCGACAAAATCCTTCACAGTTTCATACGCCAGAGCGGATGCTGTATTACAAGCAATCACGATCATCTTACACTTCTTCTGCAACAATAGCTGAGAAATCCGTATCGAATAATACTTGATCGAATCGGGCGATTTATCTCCGTAAGGCAAGTGAGCGGTGTCTCCGAAATAAACGAGCCGCTCGCCAGGTAGTTTTTTACAGATGGCGCTGGCAACAGTAAGACCCCCAATTCCCGAATCGAAAATACCGATCGGGTTATCGCCGTCTGAATTATTGAAAGTACCTGACACTCTTATTTAGCGCCTGGACCACCCGGGCCGCCTGGAGCAGGAGCTGGAGCCGTTGGAGCTTTAAGTGAAGCAGGATTAATTCCAAGCTTTTTAAGCACCAGAATCATCACATCGTCAGAGGGCTCAGAGAACAGAACCGCTCCTCCGCTTGCATCCAGAATGTATTTGTATCCGTTCTCTTTTGCAACAGCAGCAATCGCTTTGTTCGCTTTGTCGTAGATTGGCCTGGAAAGTTCATCATTTTTCTTTTGCAGGTCACTTTGGGCCTGTTGTTGAAAATCCTGAATCCTCTTTTGCAGATCCTGCAATTCTTTTTCCTTTGTTTGCTTGATCAGATCAGACATCGTAGCAGTTTGCTTCTGGTAGTCTTCGTATTTGCTTTGAAGCTCTCCCGACATAACTTTTACCTGATCTTCCAGTTTATTGTAGTACTCAGTTCCTTTTTGTTTGGCATCTTTCGACTCTGGCATCACATTAATCAACGAATCCAATCGTATGTGTCCTATTTTTTGAGCACTCATTCCGTTTACAATCATACTTGCAAAGAGAACAACGAAAACTGATTTTACTGATCTGATCATGTTGGGTTTGGTTTATGTTAGTATTACTGTTTTTTCTTGATTACTGTTTTTTCTTGTCTTTATCGTCCTTCTTATCCCCTTTGAAACCCAGCGCCTCGAGAATTTCATCGCTTTTATCAAACTTGGGATTGGTATACAACATGGTCATTTCACTTGCTTTATCAAAAATGACAGAAAAATTCTGCTTTTCAGCCAATTCCTTTACTGCATTGTAAACTTTATCCTGAATGGGCTTAACCAATTCCTGACGCTTTTTAAACAAATCGCCGTCAACTCCGAAATGCTGCTTTTGCAGATCTTTTACTTCCTTTTCCTTTCCAACAATTTCAGCCTCTCTTTTCTTCTTCATGTCATCAGTCAGGAGGATCTGGTCGGCCTGAAAGGCCTTGTACATTTTGTCTATTTCGGCATATCGGGCCTCAATTTCCTTCTGCCAGCCCACCGAAGTTTTATCGACTTCGGCCTGCGCCTGCTTATACGCAGGGATGTGGGCAAGTATGTACTCGGTATCCACATACGCAAACTTCTGGGCGAAAGCAGCAACCGATGCCATGAGCATCAGTGCAACAGCAAAAAATAGCTTTTTCATTTGTTTCATTTTTATGCCCGGTAAAAAACCTAGGCGAAATTAAAAAAAAATATCAAACAACGTGCCAATAATAGTAATTTACCAGATTCGCTCAACTAGAGCTCTCCCAGCGTCGCTCCGATCGTAAAGCTGAATTGCCCTTGAATTTTTCCGGAAACCGGATTAATGCCCGAAGTAGGGATTGCAGCGGGGTCAAAACCCCATCCGTAGTCAAATCCAAGCATTCCGAACATAGGCAGGAATATGCGCACACCTGCACCGGCAGACCGCATGACATTGAATGGATTAAATTGTTGGAAATTGTCCCAGGTGTTACCGGCCTCAGCAAAACCAAGCGCATACAGCGTTGCACTTGGATTCAATGAAATAGGATAGCGCAGTTCAGCAGTATATTTGCAAATGGTAGCTGCTCCTGCCAGGTAATTTCCTGTTCCGCTGTATACAGCCGATGCTTCATACCCTCTCAGAGCGATGATTTCACGTCCATCCAGCAGGTTGAAACCGGTCAAACCGCTGCCTCCAAGAAAAAACCGCTCGAAAGGAGGAATTCCGATTTCCTGATTGTAGGCGTTCAGCAGTCCGAAACCTGCTTTGGTATACAGCACAAGATTACGTGCAGGTTTGCTGTCATCCGTCTTGAAGTGCGTAAGAGAAGTATACCATGCAGAAGTAAATTTAAACTTATAATACTCAAGAAATTTAAACTTTTCCTGAGGACTCATATCCGTATAATTAACATTACCCTCAAATATCGAATAAGGAGGTGTGGCCTCAGCAGAAAGACTGATGTTTGATCCGCTGCTGGGGAAAGTAGGCTGATTAATTGAATTGCGGGATATGCTTCCTTTCAGGTAAAAATTGTTAACATACCCATTACTCAAAGCCACATTGGTCAGGTAATTGTCCAGATCGTAATACTTATAGGTAGCCTCAATATAAGCCATGAAAAAGTCATCCGGTTTTTTCAGTCGCGTTCCGAATCCGACTGTACCGCCGATGATCTGCAACCGTTGTATGGAAGGGTCGGTAACCGCAACCCCGTTGGTGATATTCGAATAAAACGTACTCAGCGTCATAGAAGTGGGTTTCTTTCCGCCCAGCCAGGGTTCTGTAAAGGCCAGCGTATAGGTCTGATAACCGATACCATAAGACTGAGCCCTCAGACTAAGTGATTGTCCGTCTCCCGAAGGAAGCGGCCTCCAGGCGTCTCTGTGAAACAATTTTTTCGCCGAAAAATTCGTGAATTTAATACCCAGAGTTCCCACCAGGTGATTGGCGCCATAACCTCCCGAAAGCTCCAGCTGATCAGAAGGCTTTTCCTCCACCACATACTCAATATCAACGGTTCCGTTGGCCGGATTGGGTGTGGGATTCACACTAAGTTTTTCAGGATTGAAATAGCCCAGCGTAGACAATTCGCGCTGTGTGCGTATAATATCCGAACGTCTGAAAAGCTGTCCGGGTTTTGTGCGCAGTTCACGCATGATTACGTGGTCATTTGTTTTGGTATTGCCCGAAACGACTACTTTATTGATGATGGCCTGCTTTCCCTCGTAAATACGCATTTCAAGGTCAATCGAATCGTGTTCAACCAGCACTTCAACAGGACTTACCTGAAAAAAAAGATACCCGTCATCCATATAAAGTGAGCTTACGTCTGCTCCGGATGGATTCATGAACAAACGCGCTTCCAGATTGCTCTGATCGTATAAGTCGCCTTTTTTAATCCCCAATACATTGGCCAACTCTTTGGAGGTATACTTCGTATTCCCCACCCAGGTGATGTTTCTGAAGTAATACTTATGTCCTTCATCCAACCAGACCTCAATGTTAACCCGATCCGGACTGATTTTGTAAACCGTATCCTTTAAAATTTTTGCATCCCTGAAACCCTTTTCATTGTATTTGGCAATAATGGCCGGTTTGTCTTTTTCAAAATTTTCTTCCAGGTATTTCCCCGAATTGAAAATATTCCACCAACGGGATACCTTGGTTTCTTTGAAAGCGCGAATCAGCTTTTTTGAATTGATCGTCGTGTTACCGTGAAAATAAATATCCTGAACTTTCACGCGCTCACCCTTCTTAATAAGGAAAGTCAGAATTACGCTGTTCGAAAGTGAAGTGTCTTTTTCAGGTTTGGGAACTTTGACACTTACATTCATATACCCCTTGTCGATAAAATAATTCTTGATGGTGCTAACACTCGAAGAAATCAGGTATTCGGTTACCACTTTCCCTTTCATCAGTTTGATTTTTTCCCTCAGGTCATCCGTTTCTGATTTGTTTGCACCCTTCAAAGCGAATTTAGACAGCCGTGGCCGCTCAGTGACAATAATATTCAGAAAAATAACCTTGTTTTGTATCTTATCTACCTCAATGTTGATGTCCTCAAAAAGACCCTGTTTCCAGAGGTTTTCAATTGCTTTTGAAATTTTGTCGCCGGGGATCTGAATTTTATCTCCGGTAGAGAGACCGGTTAGCAGCGTCAATACACGTTGGTCAAAATGCTCGGCGTGAATAAATTTTATACCACCCAGTTCGTATTCCTTAGGGCTTGAATAATCAATCTTCGTTAGTGTCGAATCCCCTCCCAGTTCGACCTGGGAATGGCCGAGTAGGGGAACTAGCAATAGTAGCGAATAGCGAATAGCAATTAGCCAATAGGGGGGGAAGGTTAAATAAAATCGTTTGTTTTTAGTACTCATATTGTAACTGTCACTCCCTAATCGCTATTCGCTAAACTGGTTAATTCTCAATCTGTTCACTGATCTTCCCAAACCTCCGTTCCCTCCCCTGATAATCCACAATCGCTTCATAAAAATCCTCTTTCCCGAAATCAGGCCATAAGGTGTCTGTAAAGTACAATTCAGAATAGGACAGCTGCCAGAGCAGAAAATTGCTGATCCTATGCTCCCCGCTGGTACGAATCATTAACTCCGGCTCGGGAATTCCTGCAGTACACAAATAGCTTTCAAATTTCTTTTCGCTTATTTCCTCAGCCTTGAGTTGGCCTTTTTCGACCGCTTCAACGATGCACTTGATTCCCTCTATGATTTCCCACCTTGAGCTGTAACTCAGTGCAAGTATAAGGTTCATTCGTTTGTTCTGGGCCGTGGCTTTCATGGCCTCAGTCAGTTCCCGAATGCAATCCTGTGGAAGACTTTTAAGGTCACCGATAGCCATCAGGCGGATATCATTTTTATTCAGGGTTTCCACCTCTCCGTGTATAGTACTGACCAGCAACTGCATAAGGGCCAGCACTTCTTCTTTGGGCCGGTTCCAGTTCTCCGTTGAAAACGCATATAAAGTAAGGTATTTCACTCCGATTTCAGCGGCTGCTTCAGTCGTTTCCCGTACCGCTTTCACCCCATTCTGATGGCCGGTGATGCGGTGTTCTCCACGTTGCTTGGCCCATCTTCCGTTACCATCCATAATCACGGCAACATGTAACGGTAGTTTTGCAGGATCTATGCTTTCTTTATAACCCATTCTGTACAGAGCCGGCAAAACTAAGCATTATTTACAACTCGTAAAGGCACATTAACGTGATTTTCGCTCATTTATTGTTTAATTCCTTTTATCAATGCCCCAAAGCAATTTGTTCCTCAGGGTTTGAATAAAATTCTGGCTATCAAGCCGAACCAGATGTATCGAGAAATTTTCTTTTGAAATCGTCAACTCGGCTCCTGATTCGACAACAGCCGATCTTGAATCCAGTGAAACCATAAAGTCCTTGCTTCGGCCTTCGAGTTTCAAGGTAATGATATCGGTGTCCGAAATTACAAGTGGACGGGCATTCAGGTTATGTGGAGCTATGGGGGTAATGATAAAGCTTTTTGAATCCGGAATCACAATGGGGCCACCGCAACTCAGGGAATACGCGGTGGAAC
>JABDFU010000069.1 GCA_013286385.1 Bacteroidota bacterium | reverse complement strand
CGCAGTAAGTCTGGAACAGGCCAGGGCCGAAGTAACAAGAACGGAGCGGGTATTGAAAATTAACGGAAACAACACCCAGGGTGAATATATTATCAAGGCACCGATCAGCGGTTTTATTGTTCAAAAATTTGTCACCAACAATCAGGCGATACGTTCGGATAACGGGAACGCACTTTTCACTATTTCTGATCTGAAAAACGTGTGGGTGTGGGCGAATGTCTACGAATCAAATGTCAGCAATATTCACATGGGCGACAACATTGATGTAACCACCCTTTCCTATCCTGGCCGGGTTTTCAGAGGAAAGGTTGACAAAATAATGGAAATGCTGGACCCCACCAGCAAAGCGATGAAGGTCAGAATTTCCATCGACAATGAAAATTTCGATTTAAAACCTCAGATGTTCGCCAGTGTAATCGTTACAAATACCCAGAACAAGCAGGCTTTGTATATTCCCACCTCCAGTTTAATATTTGACCACAGTCAATATTATGTATTGCTGTACAAAGGAAATGGAAAGGCCGAAATTACACCCGTACAAAAACTGAACACACTTGGGTTGCAAACCTATTTAACTGCCGGAGTAAAAGCCGGAGACCGGGTTATTGCATCCAACACCCTTCAGATATACGGAGAACTGAACAACTAAAACACGCTTGATTAGTTAAGATGATAAAATTTTTAAGAAATACAATTGGCTTCTCGCTGAAAAACAAATATTTCATCTTGTTTGCAGCCGGCGCATTGGTTGTTACAGGTATAATCACCTTTATCCAGATGCCTATTGAGGCTTTTCCGGATGTAACCAATACCGAAATTGATATTATAACCCAATGGCCCGGACGCAGCGCTGAGGAGGTGGAAAAATTCGTAACGATTCCGATTGAAATCGCATTAAATCCGGTGCAGCAGAAAATCAGCCTGCGTTCCACTACCATATTCGGATTGTCCTATGTCAAGTTGATTTTTGACGACGATGTTATTGACAAGGATGCTCGGCAGCAGGTTATGAATCTGCTGCCCAACGCAAACATTCCCAATAACGTTCAGCCTTCGGTTCAGCCTCCGACCGGGCCCACCGGAGAAATCTACCGGTATACACTGAAAAGTACGTTCAGGGATGTGAGGGAATTGAAAACCATGCAGGACTGGGTGATCGACCGCCAGCTCAGAAGCGTGCAGGGCCTGGGCGACATCAATAGCTTCGGCGGAAAAACAAAAACCTTTGAAATAAAAGTGGACCCCGGGAAATTGGCAAATCTGGGACTAACCCCGCTGGACATTTTTACTGCAGTTCAAAAAACAAACATTAATGTAGGGGGAGATATGATCATTCAGGGTGATCAGGCCTTTGTGGTTAGAGGAATTGGTTTACTGAACGATATTGAAGAAATTAAAAATATAATTATAGAGAATAACAATGGAGTTCCGTTGCTGGTGAAGGATATTGCAACCGTTGAAATATCCAACATGCCCCGCCTGGGTTGGGTCGCTAAAAGTCAAAGAATCCAGGACAAAGACAATAAAAGCATCGTAACAGATGAGCCGGATGTAGTGGAAGCCATTTTGGTGATGCGAAAGGGTGAAAACCCCTCTGAGGTTGTAAAAGCGATTGAAGAAAAAGTAAAGTACCTCAATGAATATGTTCTGCCGGCCGATACGAAGATCATTCCTTATTATGACCGCTCTGATCTCATTGAATTTGCAACACACACCGTATTGCACAATCTGACCGAAGGAATTCTTCTGGTCACCTTGCTGGTCTCACTCTTTATGTTCAATTGGAGAACCACCCTGATTGTAGCGGTAATTATACCCCTGGCGCTTCTGTTTGCTTTTATCTGCCTTCACCTTATGCACATGAGCGCTAATCTTCTGTCCCTTGGAGCGGTTGATTTTGGAATAATAATCGATGGCGCCGTGGTTATGGTCGAGGGAATGTTTGTCATTCTTGATCATCAAGCTCATTCCCTGGGAATGGAACGGTTTAACAAAAAAATAAAACTGGGTCTGATTAAAAAAAACGGAGCTATGCTGGGGAAGGCGATATTTTTCGCCAAAATAATAATTATCACGGGCCTGCTCCCCATTTTTGCTTTTCAAAAAGTAGAAGGAAAAATGTTTTCTCCATTGGCCTATACCCTCGGATTTGCACTGCTGGGAGCGTTGATTACAACCCTTACACTCGTGCCTGTATTGATCAGCATCCTGCTTAGAAAAAATGTCCACGAGAAGCACAACCCCTTTGTTCATCATTTTACCGGATTTATGCTCCTGGGGTTTGAAAAGGCCCACAAAAACAGAAACAAAGTAATGATCATTGCATTTGCTGCAATGTTTGCCGGTATATTTTCCTTTAAGTACCTGGGCTCAGAGTTTTTGCCACAGTTAAACGAAGGTAGCATCTGGCTCAGGGTTCAAACAGACTACAGCATGTCGCTTGAAAAATCAGTTGAGATATCCAAACAGGCCAGAGTCCTGGTTATGGAATTTCCACAGGTTCAGTATTGTGTTACACAAACAGGACGACCCGATGACGGCACGGATGTGGCAGGTTTTTACAACAATGAGTTTGACATCCTGATGTACCCTGAGGCGGACTGGAAACCTAAAATCACAAAAGAGGAATTGATTGATCAGATGAATGAGAGGCTTTCTAAAATTCCGGGTGTCAACCTGAATTTTTCCCAACCCATTATGGACAACGTCGAAGAGGCTGTTTCGGGAGTCAAAGGAAGCATCTGCGTTAAAGTTTACGGTGACTCTCTGGATTATATGGAGCGCAAAATAAACGACGTCTTCAAAATTTTAAAAACCATAAATGGAATTGAAGATTTGGGTGTAATTCACAACATTGGTCAGCCCGAATTCGACATCAATCTGGATCAGCAAAAAATGGGACTCTACGGCGTGGCTACGGCAGATGCAAATGCGGTTGTAAGTATGGCGATCGGAGGTCTTGGCCCTGGAGGTGTTGCCGCAAGCACACTTTACGAAGGCATCAAAACGTTTGATATCCGCATTCGTCTGCCGCAGGAATTCAGACGAACGCCCGGACAAATCGGAGAATTGCTCGTTCCTACTCAAAACGGCAGCAGAATTCCGATCAAAGAAATTGCCACGATAACTCAGAAAACAGGTTCCTGTCTTATCTTCAGGGATGACAACCAGCGGTATTCAGCTCTTAAATTTTCTGTAAGAGGGCGTGATATGGGAAGTACCATAGCCGAGGCCCAGCAAAAAGTAGACGCCAGAGTCCGGCTGAAAAGAGGTTATCACATGGCTTTTCAGGGAGATTTTGAAAATCAGCAAAGAGCTCAAAAGCGACTGGCAATGGTAGTTCCCATTAGCCTTGCCCTTATATTTTTACTTTTATTCAGCATGTTTGGCAATTTCAAAGACGCGCTTCTTGTGTTTACCAATGTACCTTTTGCAATAGCAGGCGGTATGCTCGCTTTGCACATTACAGGAACAAACTTCAGCATTTCGGCAGGTATCGGCTTCATCGCACTTTTTGGAATCTGCATTCAGGACGGCGTGCTTCTGATCACCATGTTTAAACAAAACCTGGACAACATAAAAGGCGGTCATGACAACAACTCCTTATTCACCGCAATTAAACTGGGGGTGAATTCAAGAATCCGGCCGGTTATGATGACCGCTTTAATGGCGGCCATCGGCTTATTACCAGCAGCCATTTCTCACGGAATTGGTTCTGAAAGTTCAAGACCGCTTGCCCGCGTTGTAATAGGTGGTATTCTATGTGCAATGATCTTTTCGCTTTGGGTTTTCCCCCTGGTATTCGAATGGTCGTATAAACAGAAAATACGTAAATCCCAGAACTCCTGATTCAGGGATCTTTTTTGGTTGATTGAAAAGAATCACTAAATTGAGGCCCATGAAACAAACAAAAATTCTGCTCATTGAAGACGAACCCAATGTTTCCTCCTTTATAAAACAGGGACTGGAGGAACAAGACTTTAGCGTAGACGCTGCCTTTGACGGCAAGATGGGACTGAGTCTGTTTTCAAAAAACCAATACGATCTGATATTACTCGATGTTATGTTGCCTCACATCAGCGGACTCGAAGTTTGTAAGGAAATCCGCACCAGCGATACCAGCACCCCCATCCTCATGCTGACAGCTTTATCCTCCTCCTCTGATATCGTTTCTGGCCTGGATACAGGTGCTGATGATTACCTGGTCAAACCTTTTAAATTTCAGGAATTACTTGCCCGGATAAGGGCTATGGGAAGGCGAAAGCAAATCGGGACCGGAGTCCTTTACAAAATTGCCGACCTTGAACTGGATGTAAATACAAAAGGTGTAAAACGAAACAGCAAAACCATTAAGCTGACGCCAAAAGAGTATTACTTACTCAATTATTTGTTCAGAAATAAAGGGGTTTTGGTCTCCAGAGCTGAAATCGCCGCAAATATCTGGGAGGAATCATTCGAGAAAGGATCGAACATTATCGATGTTTACATCAATTACCTGAGAAATAAAATAGACAAGGGTTTTGAGAAAAAACTTATTCATACCGTAATGGGAATGGGATACATTCTCAAAGAAGAAACAGGAAGCTGACCGGCATAATGAATATCCGAAGAAAAATCACCTCGATTTACACTCTGATAGTCGGATCCATCCTGCTCTTCTCGGGTTTTTACATTTATTCGCTTTCAAAAAATTATTCGCAGCAACTGTTTTACACAAGGTTGAAAGAGCGCGCGTTTGTAACGGCCAACATTTATTTTGAAAAAGACGAACTGATTCCCAAACTATACGAGAACATTCAGAAAGAATTTCTTCATTCCCTGGATAAGGAGGACATTCAGATTTACGACCTCAACAACGCTTTGGTCACTCCCGAAGATCTGTCCGTTTCCCGAATCCCTGAGCCTATTATTGAAAAAATCAGAAAAGACAAATACGGCGAATTCCGGGACGGAGATCGTCAGTCGGTAGGAATCTATTACGAAGACAACCAGGGAAACTTTGTAATTGTCACTTCAGCTATCGACGCCATGGGCATTGAAAAAATAAATCATCTGAAAAAGGTACTGATCATAAATTTTTTCCTGACTATAGGAATTGTTATCGTGACAGGGCGACTGATCGCCAACCAGCTTCTAAACCCAGTAAAGGAAATGATAGACAAAGTCAACGAAATCAGAGCCAGTAATCTGCATTTGCGTTTAAAAGAAAACCGAAACAAAGACGAATTAACAGCACTGGCATCAACCTTCAATCAAATGCTCCTGCGTCTTGAAAAAACATTTGAATCCCAGCAACAGCTTATCCATTACGCCTCTCACGAACTGAAAACGCCGCTTACATCTATTATTGGAAAAGTCGATGTTGTATTAAACAGGGCCCGGACCGAAGAGGAATACAAGAAAGCTCTGAATGTGATTTTGTTCGAAGCCGAACGCTTAAACAAGCTGACCAACGGCCTGCTCTCCCTTTCGAGAATAAATTTTGAAGGTGAAAAAATAAGCAGGAAGATGGTAAAGCTTCCTGAATTGCTTCATACGGTCGTGAAAGATATTCTGGCCCAGATTCCGGAAAGTAAAATTCTACTGAACACGCTGATCCCGGATCCCGAAGTCACTTCTGTTGTCTTAAATGGAAATGAAAGCATGCTGTATTCGGCCCTGTACAATTGCATTGAAAATGCGGTCAAATTTTCGGACAAAAAACCGGTTACCGTTCAGATTGAAAAAAAACAGGATATTCTTAGTATACAAATCAAAGACAATGGGATAGGCATGAATCCGGATGATCTGGAAAATATTTTCAGGCCCTTTTACAGGAATCAGGCGGCATTAAAGTATCCCGGATCCGGACTCGGACTTTCCATTACCGAAAAAATTGTGGCTCTTCACAACGGGAGCATTCAGATTGAATCTGCACAGGGAAAAGGCACAACCGTACGTTTGTCGTTCAGGTTAGGTCAAACAGATTTGTTATCCCCGGACGGCGTTCAACAGTAAATCCTTCAGCGTAATCGACTCCTATTTCCCGGCCGAGATCTCTCATTCGGGCTTGTACAAAATCCAAAAAATTCTTAGAAGAAATTGGTGTAGAGGGTTCCTTCGAACGGGAACTGTAAAACTGGGACGAAAAGGCCATAACCGCTTTCATCTTCAATTTAAAATAAGGACTGACGTCTATTACAAAATCGGGTTGAATATAGCGATCCTGAACATAATGGTAAACAGCCTTGGGTCTCCAGGACTGCTGGGATTTCCCGTTATGGCTGCTGGTTATTTTAGGTAACCCTGAATAAAAACAGGCCTCCGATACAAGCGACGAAGCACGACCATGATCAGGATGGCGGTCTCGTATGGTATTGCAAAGAACGAGCTCTGGTTTGTACTGTCTTATTTTTTTTATGACTTCAATCTGATGCTTGCTGTCGTTGCTGAATGCACCGTCCATCATACCGAGATTATCTCTGAAGGTTACTCCTAGAATCTTTGCGGCGGCAGCGGCTTCCTTTTTTCGTAAGGAAGCCGACCCCCTCGTTCCCAATTCCCCTCTGGTCAAATCAAGTATACCAACCTTCTTCCCCATTGCAATATGCCGGAGTATCGTACCGGCACAGCAAAGTTCCACATCATCCGGGTGCGCCCCTATCGCGAGTATATCTATCTTCATGTTTGGTCCTCCCTTTAGTGAGCGTAGTCATTAGCTATTAGAGATGACCTCCCCTAACGGCTAATAGCTATTCGCTAATGGCTTATTTCGACTCGATCCATTTCACAATTTTATCCGAAAACGGGGAGTCTCCCGGGGCCACAAAATCAACCCATTTCCCATTCTCATCAATCATAAATTTCTGAAAATTCCATTTCACAGGCGCATCCCCAACTCCGTTTTGAGCCTTTTGGGTAAGCCATTGGTAAATAGCGTCCATGTCGCTTCCCTTCACCGATATTTTTGACATCATCTGAAAAGTCACTCCGTAGTTCTTCGTGCAGAATTCACTGATTTCTTTATTCGTTCCCGGCTCCTGTCCCATAAAATTATTTGCAGGAAAGCCAATGATGACAAAATTCTGTCCCTTGTATTTTTCATACAGTTTTTCGAGGTCTGCATATTGCGGGGTATGTCCGCATTTGGAGGCGGTATTGACAACAAGCACTTTTTTTCCTTTCAGCTGATCGAATTTAAATTCCTTACCATCTATCGTTGTGGTTTTGAAATCATAAAATGATTTCGGGCTTTGCGTCTGGGCAAGCAAATTGTTCATCGTTAAAACAAGTGTGACCACTGAACTGATTTTTTTTAGTAGTGCAAATTTTTTCATTTGTATCGGCTTTAATTGGTTGCACAAATTTAGTATTTCTTAGGCTTGTCTTGTATCTTTGGACATGTTGTTTAAGCAATTTAAAGCTCTTCTGATCAAAGAAATCAAACTCGAATTCAGGAATATGTACGCCCTGAATGGCGTACTGCTTTACGTCGTTTCGACCGTCTTCGTTTGCTATCTTTCCTTTAAACACATTGCCGAACCCCGTGCCTGGAATTCACTTTTTTGGATTATTATGCTGTTCGCATCTATCCATGCAATTTCAAAAAGCTTCATGCAGGACAGCAAGGGATTATTGCTTTACTACTATAGCATTGCAAGCCCCGGAGCCGTCATTCTTTCCAAAATAACGTACAATGTTCTGCTGATGATCCTTCTGTCCCTGATCTGTTACGGATGCTATTCCCTTTTTATAGGCAATAGCGTGATCAATCAGGAGCTTTTTATGAGTTCCCTGATACTTGGAAGCATTGGAATATCCTCTATACTAAGCCTGATTTCAGCAATTGCAGCTAAAGCCAACAGTAACTTTGGCTTAATGGCTGTTTTAAGCTTCCCGGTTTTAATGCCCCTTATACTGACTTTAATTAGGGTTTCCAATTATGCCATTGAGGGAATCGCATTTTCAGTAGTATACAAGTACCTGCTGGTTCTCAGCCTTCTGGATTTGATTTCACTCACACTTGCCTGCCTGTTATTTCCTTATCTTTGGAAGGATTGAAAAACGCCTGGAAAATACTCGCTGTGGTACTATTGGTTTATACCATCGTAGCCGGATTCCTGGCCCCCGTTCCGAATCTGGCCATTTTGCGCGAAACCATTCGCAATTTATTTTTTCATGTCAGTATGTGGTTCAGTATGATGACCTTACAGACCATTTCGCTTTACCACAGCGTACGCTACCTGGGAAAATCAGACGAGAAAAACGATTGGGTAGCCGCTGAATCAGTTCATGTATCCATTCTTTTTGGAACCCTGGGACTCATTACCGGTTCTATCTGGGCCCGGTATACCTGGGGAGCCTGGTGGACCAACGATCCACAACTCAATGGAGCGGCCATCACCATGTTGTCGTACCTGGCCTACGTTTTACTTCGCAAATCCATAGACGACGATCAGAAACGGGCGAGAATTTCGGCCGTGTACAATATTTTCGCTTACGTTATGATGGTTGTTTTCATAGGTATAATTCCAAGACTCACCAGCGTGGATTCCCTTCATCCGGGGAAAGGAGGGAATCCGGGTTTCAATATCTACGACCTGAAAAGCAACAGCCTGCGCATGATTTTCTACCCGGCCGTTTTGGGCTGGATATTGCTCTCGACATGGATAATGACCTTGAGAATACGTATGAAGAAGATTGAACAAACTCTTAATCGTTATGAAAAATAAGCTGCTGTTTGCCGAAACTGCGGACGCCTTGCGCGACAACGGAATGATTTACGTAGTGGTGGCTGTGCTGCTGGTCATTTTTGCAGGAATTGTCTTCTACCTGATTCGGATGGACAGAAAAATAAGTAAAATTGAAGATCAACTGAAAAAATCATGAAAGCGGCTTCGTTCAAATGAAAAAAATCCACATCATAGGCATTGTATTGATAGCGGTTTCTATAGGCGCTATCATAGCTTCCCTGTCGAGTTCAAGCACCTACGCTGATTTCAAGGAGGCTTCTGCAAGTCCCGATTCTGAATTCCACGTTGTTGGAAAACTGGACAAAAGCAAAGAAACAGTCTACGATCCACGGGCTGATGCAAATCGTTTTACTTTTTTTATGGTCGATAACACAGGAACCGAAAAAAAAGTTACCCTTCACAAAGCCAAACCCCAGGATTTCGAACACTCTGAACAGATCGTTATCATTGGAAAATGCCGTGACGGGGAGTTCAGCGCCAATGATATTCTGATGAAATGTCCTTCAAAATACAACGACGGAAAACCCGCTGAAACGAAAAACCTGTAAGACCTAAGCCTAAGTGAAAATCAACTACCTGGGAGAGCGACTGATGCCGGGACATCTGGGAAACGGATTTGTCGTTCTGGCTTTTGTAGCGGCCCTTCTTTCGACGATAAGTTTCCTCCTGGCAGAATCGAGATCTGCAGCAAATCCGGATGACGCTCTATTTTGGAAAAAATTGGCCCGTACTTCCTTCCGCCTGCATACCCTTGCTGTTTTCGGAATTATAGGAACCCTGTTTTACATGCTGTACTTCCATCTCTTTGAATACGAATACGTGTGGCACCATTCGAACACAGCAATGCGGACAAGGTATATTCTTTCCTGCTTTTGGGAGGGTCAGGAAGGCAGTTTTCTGCTATGGACTTTCTGGAATGTAGTGATTGGAAACATCCTTATCCGCACGGCCAGGCAATGGGAACCTGCAGTCCTGACGATCGTTTCATCGGTCCAGGTGTTTCTGGTATCGATGTTACTGGGTATTGTGCTGTTTGATTATAAAATCGGAAGCAACCCCTTTACCGTTTTGCTACGTCAACACCCTGATTTTGCAGGCATCCCCTTGTTTCAAAATCCCAATTACCTGACCAAACTCGATGGGCGGGGATTGAATCCGCTTCTGCAGAACTACTGGATGACCATACATCCTCCAACGCTGTTCCTGGGTTTTGCGCTTACGCTGGTGCCTTTTGCCTATGCCATAGCCGGGTTATGGAAAAAGAATTTCAACGGCTGGCAACAACCGGCCCTGCCCTGGGCTTTTACAGGAGTTGCCATTCTGGGTACCGGAATACTTATGGGCGGTGCATGGGCTTACGAAGCCTTGAGTTTCGGCGGATTCTGGGCCTGGGACCCCGTTGAAAATTCATCGCTGGTTCCCTGGCTCACCCTGGTCGGAGCGGCTCACGTAATGCAGATTCAGAAAAACAAAGGACAATCTCTGTTGACCGTATTTTTCCTCTCCCTGATCAGTTTTCTGTTGGTTTTGTACTCTACTTTTTTGACCCGCAGCGGAATTCTCGGCGATTCCTCGGTACACGCATTTACCGACCTTGGTATGTCGGGACAACTGCTGATTTACCTG
>JABDFU010000068.1:9800-10609 GCA_013286385.1 Bacteroidota bacterium | reverse complement strand
ATTCTTGTTTACCAGAGCGACCGTATTTTTGGTCTGATGGTCTTCTGAAACATTCGGAGAGGGCACCAGAATACTGGCCTTTCCGGCAAGGGTCAGCTCAGAAATAGAAATAGCACCCGCCCTTGAAACCACCATATCTGCAGCGGCGTAGGCCAGATCCATTCTCGAAATAAAATCAAATGCTTTGATGCCCTGGAATACGGTCAGACCGGAATTAGTATCTGCTGCAAGTAATTGCTGTGCCCTGGGGTAAAAAGCCTTGCCCGTCTGCCAGATGACCTGTATGTTTTCCTTTTGCAATTCGGGAAGGCAGTACTCAATACTCTCGTTAATGGTTCGGGCACCAAGGCTTCCACCGATAACCAGGAGCACTTTTTTACCTTCCAGAAGACTGAAAAAATCAAGCGCCTGTGATCGTTTCGACTCCAGCGCTGAAATATCGCTGCGAACCGGATTCCCGGTGAGTACGATTTTGTTTTTGGGAAAATACTTCTCCATACCCTCATAGGCCACACAGATGGCATTGACCTTTGCCGAAAGAATGCGGTTGGTAATACCCGGAAAAGAATTCTGCTCCTGAATGAGGGTGGGTATACCCATACGATTGGCCGCATACAGCAAAGGACCGCTGGCATAACCTCCGGTACCTATGGCCAGATCGGGCTGAAAGGAGTTGATCAGCTGTCTGGATCTGAACAGACTCGATACAACCTTGAAGGGAAAAAGCAGATTGGAAAATGGACAAAATCAACTTTACAGGTCATTTATACACCTGCTGTTCCGAAAAGCCACAGCGAGTACGTTCTCTT
>JABDFU010000068.1:0-9790 GCA_013286385.1 Bacteroidota bacterium | reverse complement strand
AGCTTGAATACCATATCTACATATTACTTTTTGGGCATAGGCGGTATCGGCATGAGCGCACAGGCGAGGTATTTCAGGGCCATGGGCAAAGAAGTTTACGGTTACGACAAAACTCCCAGTGCGTTGACCTCGGAGTTGGAAAAAGAAGGAATACACATTCACTACGATGAGCAACCCGGGCTGATCAGTGAAAATTTAAAATCCGGAAAATGGACAAAATCAACTTTACAGGTCATTTATACACCTGCTGTTCCGAAAAGCCACAGCGAGTACGTTCTCTTTAATGATTTAGGGTTAAACATTAAGAAACGTGCAGAAGTGCTGGGTCAGTTGACAGAAGAGGCTCAAACAATCGCTGTGGCCGGAACGCATGGTAAAACAACAACGTCCTCGATGATCACCCATGTTCTTCGGTCAGCAGGTATAGACTGTTCAGCCTTTCTGGGCGGAATAACAAAAAATTACAATAGCAACCTGCTGATCGGGCACAGTCCAAAAAATACCATTGTTGTTGAGGCCGATGAATACGATCGTTCCTTTTTAACCCTGCACCCGGCTGTTGCCGTTATCACCTCCCTGGATGCCGATCACCTTGATATCTACGGCAGCAAGGCCGAAATGGACAAGGCCTATTCTTCCTTTGCCGCTCAGTTAAAACCCGGAGGGAAATTAATCATCAACAAATCGGTCGAGGATCATCTGACGTATATCGGTCTTTACATTACCTATTCGGTTTCGAAGCCGGCCGACTACAGGGCTCTGAACATCCGGATTGAAAACGGAGTTTACACCTACGATATCGCAACACCTAAAGGCCTGGTGGAAAACGTCACCATTGGCTTGCCCGGCCTGCATAATGTCGAAAACTCACTGGCGGCTTTTGCGGCCGCTGTTCAGTTGGATATTCCGGTTGAAAAGATTTGCCTGGGACTAAAAACCTTTCAGGGTGTAAAACGCAGGTTCGACTATCAGCTGAAAAAAAATTCAATTGTATTTATTGATGACTATGCGCATCATCCCGAAGAACTCAGAGCCTGTATTTCCTCGGTCAAGCAGATGTATCCTGGAAAAAAAGTTACCGGTATTTTTCAGCCTCATCTGTATTCAAGAACCCGCGATTTTGCGCAGGGTTTTGCCGATAGTCTCGATTTACTGGACGAATGCATTTTGCTCGATATTTACCCTGCACGGGAAGTACCTATTCCCGGTATTACCTCAGGCCTTTTGCTGGAGAAAATGCAAAGTACAACTAAAATACTTTGCACAAAAGAAAACCTGTTGAAGGAACTTGGTAACCGCGAGCTGGAGGTAGTTTTGACTTTAGGGGCCGGGGACATTGACATGCTTGTTGAACCGATCAGGGATTTTTTAAGTAAGCGATTAGCGAACAGCCATTAGCCAATAGGGATGAACTTTAAACTATAACAAGTAGAGGCTGACAAAACGGATGAAGAAAATTTTTAACATAGCAATCTGGGTACTGCTTCTTTCGGGGATGGTTGTGACCCTTGCCTTTGTCAGCCGCAAGGAGGCCAGCCTGCCCTGCAAAAGTCTTGACATTAAAATCGAGCAGGATCCCGATAATTTTTTCGTTCAGCCCGAAGACATACGTAAGCTTATTGTCCAAAGGGGCGATTCGATTGTCAACCAGCCTGTGTCCACGGTAAATGTCCCTGCCCTTGAACATATTTTAAACAGTCAGGCCGACATATCAAAGGCTCAGGTCTACCTTACGGTTGACGGTGAAGTGAAAGTTGACATCCGGCAGCGCCGGCCCCTGCTTCGCATAATTGATAAATACAACGACAGTTATTACATTGATGATGAGGGGAAGTTTATGCCGCTATCGGACAAATTCACCTCTAAGGTGCTCCTGGCGAATGGCTTTTTCAGAGAACCCTATAATGCCCATTACATTTATACGATTAAGGATATTGAAGCCGACTCAAGTCTGAGGGACTCGACTATTGTAGATGATTTATACGAATTGGCAAAATACATTGATGCCAATGAATTCTGGAAAGCTCAGATAACCCAGATTTATGTAACGGCTGACAGGGAAATCGAATTGGTACCCAGGGCGGGCGACCAGAAAATAATTTTGGGTGATATCAGCGATTTGGACGATAAATTTAAAAAATTGTTGATATTTTATAAACAAGGTCTTAACACAACCGGTTGGTGGAATAGTTATTCCGTTATAAATTTGAAGTTCAAAAACCAGGTCATCTGTACAAAAAAAGAAATAATCAAATCCTGAAAATAGTAACCAACTAATAAAACCATGGCAAAATCAGAAATCGTAGTAGGCTTAGACATCGGTACCACAAAGATTGCAGCAATTGTCGGACGCAGGAATGAATTCGGAAAAATCGAAATTCTGGGAATGGGTCGGGCTGATTCAGTGGGAGTGGCGCGTGGCGTTGTACTCAATATCGACCAGACCGTTCAATCCATCAAAGCCGCAGTTGCAGAGGCTGCCGGCAAATCGGGCGTAAACATCAAAGTGGTCAATGTAGGAATTGCCGGCCAGCACATCAAGAGCCATCAGCACCGGGGTATAAAAACCCGGGCGAATGTTGAAACCGAAATCAGTCAGAATGATGTCGATGCTCTTATTGATGATATGTTCAAGCTGGTCATGTTGCCCGGAGAAGAAATCATACACGTATTGCCTCAGGAGTACATTATCGACAATGAGCAGGGTATAAAAAATCCCATCGGTATGGCCGGTATCCGGTTGGAAGCCAATTTCCACATTATTACCGGTCAGATTGCCGCTATCAAAAATATTTACAAATGCGTCGAGAAGGCAGGACTTCAGGTGGTCGACCTCACTCTTGAACCCCTTGCTTCGGCGGACGCCGTGCTGAGCGAGGAAGAAAAGGAAGCCGGAGTCGTTCTGGTTGATATCGGCGGCGGCACAACAGACGTCGCCATATTTCAGGATGGCATTATCCGTCACACAGCTGTGATACCCTTTGGAGGAAACGTAATTACCGAAGACATCAAAGAGGGGTGCTCCATCATTAAAAATCAGGCCGAATTGCTCAAAATCAAATTCGGATCGGCCCTGGCCAGTGAAAACCAGGAAAACGAAATTGTTTCCATTCCGGGTCTCAGGGGACGTCCGCATAAAGAGATTTCTATCAAAAATCTTTCCCACATTATTCAGGCGAGAATGGATGAAATCATCGAACACGTTTATTACGAAATCAAAAATTCAGGATTTGAGAAAAAGCTGATTGCCGGAATTGTGGTCACAGGCGGGGGAGCCCAACTCAAACACATTACCCAAAGTGTAGAATACATTACCGGTATGGACACACGTATCGGTTACCCGAACGAGCACCTGGCAAAAGGGGCTGAGGAAGTTACCAGTCCCATGTATGCCACCAGTGTTGGTCTGGTAATGAAAGAACTTGAGCGGGTTGAAAAGCTAAATCTCCCTGTTTCCAATACTGCAGCCGAGCAAACTCCGGTTGAGGTCGAAGCCTCCGTTTCGGAGGAAGAAGAAACACCGGCTGTCAGCGAAATTGCGACGCATTCAGAAAAAAAAGGAGGCCTTATGGAACGTTTTTCCAAATGGTTTACCGAAGATGCCGATAAATAAACGAACCTGCTAAAAAGCACCATTGGATTTTATTGTACCTGTTTTCAGTAGCCTGCTGTTCGTGTTTTTATCGATCAGTGTTTTTTCCTACCGGAAGTCAACGAATTTCAGACTGGAGATACGCATGATTTCGATTCTGATTTATATAGCTGTTAAGGTCCTTGCGTTTTACCTGGTCACTCAAAATGCCGATGGGGACGATTTCAGATCTGATTATTATGTCATTGGCATTCTGCTCTTAGAGGGGGGCTTGTTGATATTGAGGTTTGTCAATTTCATAACCCGGCATCATTTCCATCTCCAGGAAGAATTCTCCTATACATCCCTTGTTTTTTCACTGGTATTCGATTACTTCGTTTTCCTTGCCCTGAGTATTCTGAAAAGGAGAAGGAAGGCCTGGATGAAGGCCAAGGCCCGGAGAGGGGAGGATTAACGCCTGAAAGACGAAAGTCAGACTAAACCGGTAAGGCCGTCTTACTAACATCCGAACGTTTAAAAGTTAATGAAATTGGTGTCGGGAAGGATTTTATTTTGAGGAACTTTGACTCCAATAAAAAAATCTAACCATGATGACATTCGATTTACCGACAAATCAAAACTCAATCATTAAAGTGATAGGAGTTGGAGGGGGAGGAAGCAATGCCGTGAACCATATGTTCCGTCAGGGCATCAAAGGGGTTGACTTTATCGTTTGCAATACCGATCAGCAGGCACTGGACATCAGCCCGGTACCGGTTAAAATAGCTTTGGGAGCAAGTCTCACCAAGGGCAGAGGCGCCGGGTCGATTCCTGAGGTGGGCCGTAATGCTGCCATCGAAAACATTGAAGACATCAAAAAAATACTTGGGAATGATACCCAGATGATATTCATCACGGCTGGGATGGGCGGAGGAACCGGAACCGGAGCAGCGCCCGTAATTGCACAGGCGGCCCGGGAAATGGGTATTCTTACTGTGGGTATAGTGACCGTGCCTTTTAGTTTTGAGGGCAAGAAACGCAAGGCCCAGGCCGAAGCCGGACTGGAAGAAATGAAAAAATACGTGGATACCCTTCTTGTCATTTGCAATGAAAAGTTAAGAGAGATTTACGGAAATGTAAAACTGGGTGAAGCCTTCGGACATGCCGATGATGTTTTGACCACAGCAGCCAAGGGCATAGCCGATATCATTACCACCACCATGCATGTGAATGTTGATTTTGCTGATATCACCACGGTGATGAAAGACAGCGGAGTTGCTATTATGGGAACAGCCATCGCATCCGGAGAAGGAAGAGCAACCAAAGCAGTAGAACAGGCACTGCACTCACCTCTGCTGAACGACAACAATATCAGGGGAGCGCGTTACGTGCTGCTCAACATCATGTGCGGAAAAGAATCAGAGATCACGATGGATGAACTTGGTGAAGTGACCGATTTCATTCAGGATTCAGCCGGACAAACAGCGGAAATAATAAAGGGTTACGGGATAGACGAAGCCTTGGGTGAAAATGTTAAAATCACCCTCATTGCAACCGGTTTCACCAACAGTGCCCAACTCAATGCAGAACTGAATACCAAAAAACCCGAAACCATTGTACATGTTCTTACAGCTGACGAACCCAAGGCAATTTTCGCGGCCCCTTTGGTTTCGCAGGACCCCGTATCTATTGAACCTTTTCTGAAGGGATCCAATCCTGTACTTATTGCAACAATGCAGCCCTCAGCTGCTGCAATCCAGGATGAAGTTTTGAAATCAGAACCTGTTTCAGAAACCAAATCCGAAACAGAAAGCGAAGAGCCATCTCTGGAACCTTTCCTGAAATCAGAAGAAAAACAAGTTACCATTGAATTCGAAGTTGTAAATAAGATACCGACTGAACTATCCGTTGAGCCGGTCGTTTCTTCTGATGTTCATGTGTCTGATGTGAATGCTTCTGAAACAGTTCTTTCTGAATCAGCTGTTGTAACAACGGTTTCCTCAGAAACAGCAACTCCTCTGATGGCCTCTGCTGAACCCAGCGCAGAAAAAATTCAACAGGAAGAACAAAACAAAAAGGCTCAGGAACGTATACAAAAACTGAAGGAGCTTAGTTTCAAACTCAAGAGTCCCAACGGAATCTCTGAACTTGAAAACGAACCGGCTTACAGAAGAAGGCATGTCGATCTTGATCCCAATGCACACTCTTCAGAATCCCAGGTGAGCCGTTTCACCCTGACAGAAGGAGAAGACAAGAAAGTAGAAATCAGACCGAACAATTCGTTTTTGCACGATAACGTCGATTAACTTCTAAGGTGAAAAGATACAAAAGAGCCAGAGAGCCCCTGCCAGCAAGCAGGGGCTCTCTGCTTTTTTTTCCTCTCGTTTTTTTAATTTTTTCGACAGTTGTAGTTGCCGGTACTCCAACATATAGCTGGCCCCTTGGATTCAGGCCAAATCTGGGACAATGGGATTCGACGATTCTTTACCAGGCCCAATCCGGAAACGGGACTGTAAGTTTTCTGGAGGATGGACTGAGTTTTGCGCACCGCATGGATATCTCTTCGGAAGCATCAGGATGTTCTGAAAAAGAAATAGATTACCGAATTCTGGTTTGGAACATACATTTTGAAAACTGTACTAAAAATGCTCCTGTAACTTGCGGAAAAAAAATTCAGGGTTCAATTAACTACCTCCTTTCTGGAAAGCCGGTCACCCATGTCCCTCAATACGAAGAGATAACGTATTCGTCTATTTATGAAAAAATAGGACTACGTTATTATTCGACCTCATCCAAGGACATTAAATACGATTTTAGGCTGGAGCCCGGGGCGGATGTGCATTGCATACGAATGCAGACCGAAGGCCTTCAGGGACTGGCGATCAATTCACACGGCGATCTGGAGCTTAAAAATTGCTGGGGAACAATTCTCGAAAAACAACCTTTCGCCTACCAGATGATAAACGGGAAGCAAAAAGAAGTTAAATGCAGATTTTGCATTCTGGATAAAAACACCTTTGGATTTAAAATTACCGGGCCCTGCGACCCCCGGATCGATTTAATTATCGATCCGGTTATCCTGCAATGGTCTACTTTCGTTGGCGGCGCTTCGGGTTCAGGCAGCGGCAACATTACCGGACTAAGTCTTTCGGACAAAGGAATTATTTATGGAACAGGTTATTACAATGCGTCCTACCCTACAACAGCCGGGGTGTATGATCCGACCTATGCCGGAGGAGATGATGTATTCGTTTTTAGCCTTGATCCTACGGGGAGTTTTCTGAACTGGGCCACCTATTACGGAGGTCCGGGAAACGAATACGGTCTGGGAATTTTCGATTACGACCAGGGTGGAGGAATAGGATACGTAGTTGTTACCGGGTATACCGATTCTCCGTTGTTTCCGGTTACAGCAGGCGTTGTTGGTCCGGTATACAAGGGCGGTATTTCAGATGCCTTTGTATTCAGGCTTGACGAAGCTACCGGAAGTATTTTGTATTACGCTACTTTTCTGGGAGGAGCTGGGGAGGACCGGGGTACTGCTATTCATGAGCAACCTACGCCTTTGCCTTATTGGATTGATCAGGTAACAGGATATACAAACTCTACCGACTTTCCGACTACAGCCGGAGCCTTTCAATCTGCCCTTAAAGGCGGGTATGATGCGTTTTACACTGCACTTAATGCGAGTGGTCCACCACAGGGCTCTGTTCTCTACGAGTCCTCCTATATCGGAGGCAGCAACAACGATTATTCCTATTCTGTTTTCAGTAACGGAAATTTTCAACTGGCCGGCAGCACGAATTCTACAGATTTTCCGGCCACTGCAGGATCTTACCAGACGGCCTACGGAGGGGGACTTTCAGATGCCTGGACCGGTTATTTTCAAACCGGAAGCGGAGTAACTCCAACTTATCTGTCATTTCTTGGAGGGAGCGGAAACGATTATGCCAACAGCTGTTTATTTTCTACCTCATTTCTGAACGGCGGAGCTTTTGTTACCGGCTATACTTCGGGGAGTTACCCGGTAACCGGCGGCGCATATGATATAAGCTACAATGGGGGATTGTACGATGCATTTGTTACAAATCTGAATCCAGGCGGATCGGCGCTTAACTATTCAACCTATGTCGGCGGAAACGGGGATGACTATGGCGAAGGAATTGCTATTCAGAACTCAGGCGCACCGGCCATTGTTTTTGTCTCCGGAACCACTTCTTCCACAAATTTCCCCTATACCTGCAATACCAATGATTCTGTTTATAACGGCGGAACGTCAGATATTTTTCTATTTTCATTAAGTCCCGGAGGGAACGCTCTTTATTATTCTTCTTATTTCGGAGGAAGCAATCAGGATTACAAAACATGCATCGCAACAGGAGAAATCATTGACAGATGCCCCGGAGGAGTCATTCTCGGATACAATTCCTATTCTGCAAACTTCCCGACCACTTCGGGAGCATTTCAAACAAGCAAACTGAACGAAGCCGTTCCTGGTCTGAACCCCCAGCCCGGCATTTTGAAATTGCTGGGTACCAATATATCTCCCGGATTTAGCTTTAAAAATTGCGGACTCGCGGTAAACTTTACCGATACCACTTCCTGCAGACAAACTCCTCTTACAGGACCTGTTACCAGCTGGGTCTGGAATTTCGGAGACGGCTCTCCGCCAGACTCCGCTCAGAATCCGACCCATACCTTTGTAACAGCCCGAAAGTACGGCGTTACATTGACCGTCAGGAGTGATCTTTTTTGTGCATGGACTGTTACGGATTCGATTACCATTCATCCGGTTACAGTCACAGCTCAGGGAATAAGTACCTGCCCGGGAAATGCGGATGGATCGGTTTCTGCTTTAGTAAGCGGTGGAACCGGATTGTATACCTATAGCTGGACTTCCGGAGGTTCGGGCCTGACCGGTGGACAGGCCGTTTCGGCATCGCCAGGTGGTCTCAGTCAGGGAGGTTATACCGTTACCGTCACGGATGCAAATGGCTGCACTGCTACCGCAACTGCTACAGTTGGTTTGTTTGCTGCTGTTGTGATCAGTGTCAGCAATGATACAACGATTACCAGCGGGGGAGCCGCCCAACTAAGGGCGAGCGGGGGGGTAAGCTATTTGTGGACTCCGTCGGGTTCTTTGAGTGGTTCAACCAGTTATAATCCTACGGCTTATCCGGGGCAGACAACCACCTACACTGTTCATGTAACGGATGCAAATGATTGTTCGGGAACAGACAGCATTAAGGTCTCTGTGTCAGAGCCAGTCGTTTGTGATTCGGTCAGTGTTTTAAAGAACCTATTTGTACCCAATGCCTTTTCACCAAACGGTGACGGGCAAAACGACAGGCTGTTTATACATGTAAGTCATCCGGCTTGCATCGCGGAACTGAATCTGAAAATTTACGACCGCTGGGGAGAACTGGTTTTTGAAACGACTACTGTTTCGCTTGGATGGGATGGTACCTACAGGGGCCAGTACTTGAATTCAGGTGTATTCGCCTATTATCTGAATGTAACATTGGCCGATGGACAGACCCTGTTCAAGAAAGGGAACATAACACTAGTCAGGTAGCGCTGCTTTTTTCGGGTTCACAGGCTCTTCACTGCTCTTTCAGAAGTTTTTTTACCTGCCACAGTCCATTTTCCTTCCCTACCCTAACGAAATAAACTCCGTTGCTCAATCCCTGCAAATCAAGCTGAATAGCACCGGCCGTGGTGCCGGGAGTTGTGACGGCAGTAGTGCGGATATCCTCAGACCAGCATACATTCCCCAATACATCCAGAACCTCAATGCGCTTTATAGGCGCATTTGCATTTCCAAAAGAAAGGGTAAACAATCCTCCTGAGGGGTTCGGGTAAACCAATAGGTACCCTTCAGAGCCACTATCTCCGGGGCCTCCGGAGCCAATTTTTGCAAGGCCGGTCACGGTACTTGTATCCGAAAGAATAAAGTGGTACGCGGTCTTTGCAGGCAGCGTATAGGTAAATTTGTTTCCTGAAAATCCCAGGCTCCCGATGTGACTGATCAGCGTGTCGCTCTGATTCATAGCGTATATATCAGCCTTGTTGAATTTGCTGTTCGCAGTAATAGTAAAGGAAGCTTTCAAAGTAGAATCGTAATCTTTGTTCATGGCCATGATGGTCATGATGGTGCTGTCGGTACTCTGAATTGCAGCATACACCGAAGATATTCTCCAATCGCTGGCCGAGGCATTC
>JABDFU010000067.1 GCA_013286385.1 Bacteroidota bacterium | reverse complement strand
CTTTCTCGCTTAGCTTTAAAAAAATAAGAAGGGCCTTCATGACCTTATATTACCTTCCTTATGCCGAATTTGAAAAACAACGGCTTAACAATACCAACGCAAATTGATCAACGCTGAACAACAAACCAATGTCAGCGATGCATTCAGCAGACAATCCTCTTTTTTTGACAGCATTGAAAACAGCAACCCCGTATTGAAATGGATGCGTTCAAGGATACATGACCATGTGATGGGATTTTTAAAACCAGGGCAACGCATGCTCGAGTTAAACGCAGGCACAGGAATAGATGCTGTATACTTCGCCTGTCAAGGTATCAACGTGCTTGCAACAGACAATTCAGACGGGATGTTAGACCGGCTGTCCCAAAAAGCTAGCGATTTGAAACTGGAGGAAATGATAACGGTGCGCAACTGTTCCTTTCTTGAACTGAATAAACTTCAGGGCTCGACCTTTGATTACATTTTTTCTGATTTCGGAGGACTGAATTGCACACCTGATCTGCAGCCTGTTTTGGAATCGTTCAATCACTTGCTCAAGCCAGGCGGATTTGCAACACTGGTAATTATGCCTCCGGTTTGTCCCTGGGAAATCCTTTCCTTATTCAAAGGAAACAGCAAACTTGCATTCAGAAGATTTAAAAGGGATGGGGCCGAATCTCTGGTTGAAGGAATAGGTTTTAAAACGTATTATTTTAAACCCTCTGAACTTATAAAATCCTTCGGGAAACAGTATGAGCGCATGAAGCTCCAGGGTCTGGGTTCTGTTTCTCCCCCTCCCTATAAAAGTCAGTTTGCGGTAAAATTCCCCTCGGTTTATTCTGCCCTTATCCGAACCGAAAGCCGGCTCTCTGAATACTTTCCCTTTAACAGCTGGGCCGATCATTTTATACTTACAATGAAACGCAAACAGAGCATTCATTAGTTGAGTAAATTTGCATCCATGAAGAGAATTTCTTCCGCCTTGTTCCTTTTCGTAAGTGCCTTGGCAGTAGTCACTCTTTCCGATATACAGGCCCAGAATCAAAAAATAGTTTTTGCCAAAGAAATTATCGATTCCACGAAATCCAGTACGGCCTATTATACTATAAAAGGCTATTCCATTTGTTCCGTCGATACCGACGGTTCCAATTTGAAAATTCTAAGCCCCACAATTCTCGGACTACCCCAGCTGTTTCCGAATCGCAAAACCGGGCAAATTGCTTTTATGCCCAAGGGGTCGAAGTACATGATGTCCGTTGACATAAACGGAGACAATGAAAAAAAAGAATTAGAAGTCATTTCAGGCGCATCTCAGGTCACCTGGTCCCCTGACGGAACTAAATTTCTTTACGTCGATTATCACAACATTTGCTTACGCAACCTTCAGACCAACGAAGATGTCAGAATTACTGACGGAGCAAATGACAGCCCTCAATGGATGCCAGATGGTAAACACTGTTTGTATTCCACCATCAAGAAAGACGAAGACAAACCCTTTATCAGACCTGCCCTTTTAACAATAGATTCCATTGGCATAGGCAACTATCCCGATAACACCAAACCCCTCACGAATTTTCCGGTTAATCTTACAAACCTGAAACTATCGCCCGATGGCACAAAAATGCTCGCAATTCTGGATTCCAACAAACAATCCTATTATTTAGTCCTGATGAACCTAAACGCACAACTGCTCAAAGTTTTTGCCCGTGGCAGGTATAAAACACTAAAAAACAACACCAAACCTTTTCTGGTTACACTGCCTAACCCCACAGATATGGAAGCCGTCTGGTCCCCAGACGGGAGTAAAATTTCCCTGCTTGTTTCACGGGAAACAAAATCAGAACTGTTTATTCTCAATCCCGAAACCGGCGAAAGAAAGCTTATTTTTTTCGGAACAAAGTTAAATTCGGCTTCCTGGTCACCCGATGGAAACCAGCTCACCTTCTGTTATGTTGACATGGGAAATCAGATCTGGATTACAAACGCAGATGGATCTCACCAACATCCCCTTACCCGGTCCAACCGCGAATATTGTCCGAATTGGGTAAGCACTGCTGACTAAAGACTGAAAATTTAGAATTAAATTCCGATTTTCGCTGTAATGAAAAAACAAATCCTTCTTTATGGGGTTTTGCTGGGCCTTCTAATTGTGCTGCTGAAGTTCTTCGAGTATAAATTCATTATTCGGGACTATGCATTCGAAATTTACGCCGGTTTGATAGCCCTTATTTTTGCCATTCTGGGGATTTGGCTTGGACTGAAACTCACCCGAAAAAAAGAAGTCATTGTTGTAAAAGAAATTTTGAAAGAAGTCGTTAAAGAAATCGTAGTGGACAAAAGTCAGCCCTTCGTGTTAAATGAAAAAAAACTGACAGAACTGGGGCTCACCCAACGCGAACACGAAATCCTCAGTCTGATAGCAAAAGGCCACAGCAACAAGGAAATCGCCGACAAATTATTTATTTCCCTCAATACGATCAAAACACATTCCTCCCGTCTATTTGAAAAACTCGGGGTGAACCGAAGAACCCAGGCAGTACAAAAGGGAAAAGAACTAAGGATTATACCCTGAATAATCTATTTTATCATAAACTTTAAGGTGATTTTCAAGCCCTAAACGACAAAATCACCCTAAAGTATGACTCTTTTTACGGTTTCGAGGACTAGTTTTGCTCGCATTAAAATTTCAAACCAGTAAAAAACCACTAAATTACATACAGATGAAAAAAACAGTTCTCACATTCGGTCTTATTTCAGGGGGTATTCTGTCCGTCATGATGATTGGCACACTTCCCTTTATAAAGCAAATCGGCTTCGACAAAGCTGAAATCATCGGGTATACGACCATGGTCCTTGCCTTTTTGATGATCTACTTCGGAACCCGATCCTACCGGGACAATACCTTAGGCGGAATCATCTCCTTTGGAAAAGCATTTGCAGCAGGCCTACTCATAACCTCGATTGCCTGTCTGATGTATGTCATTACCTGGGAAATAATTTATTTTAAGTTTATGCCTGAATTCGGAAACGTCTACGCCGATGCTGCCATCCAGCAACTCAAAAATAAAGGTGCCACACCTGACGCAATAGCCAAAATGACCAAAGAAATGCAGGATTTTAAAACTCTTTATGACAATCCATTTTACAATTCTGCTATCACATTTTTAGAACCCTTACCCGTTGGATTGGCCATCACCCTGATCTCCTCACTGATTTTAAAGAAAAAGCCTGCACCCCCTGCATCCGTTTAATTTTTCACCCTATTAAAATTCAATGTATTAACTTTGTGATTCACAATGAACCTCAAGGCTAAATTTACAACGCCTCTGTTCCTGGCAATGACATTCTTAATTCAAAAGAATGCCCTTTCACAAAGTTCAGCTCAGCATTCCTGGGACAGCGTGAAGAATGCAACAATGCCAGAGGTTATGCCGAAATTCAAAAGCCTGTACTCCACCCCCTACCGGCAGCCCCTGGCGGACTATGGATGGGAAGACGGGTTGCAGATCTCCCTCGATGGGCTCAGTTTATACTGCCAGTATTTCCCGGGTGATTTGTTATCCTATGATTACTTTTTTGTAGACAGCTTCAGCTATTACAACGGACTTTCCGAACCTTGTAAAGTCCTGGGCAACATGTCCTATAAACGATCCTACGCCAAAACATACGGTATGAATCTGAAAGATTACCTGTTCGGATGTGACAGCTTTGCCAACATCAACATTTTATACGCACACCGGGCCTCTTTAGCCGACACCTTTAAAACCTGGCAGCTTTCAGGGCTTGCCGCACCCGATACGATAGAAGGAGGATCAGATCCGCTCTTTTCCACGACCAATTCCGCTCTTGTCGACATTTTTTTATTTACACGCAACAACGACATCTGGATGAGAAAAAACACCGGAGCCAACCCTGACAGTATTGAAAAGGCTACTCGTCTGCCCACTCCAATTAATCCAGTAAGCAATGAATTCAACGCTGACAATCCGATTAGTATCCGGTTGAACAATTCAGACACACTCGTTCTGGTTTATGAAAAATATACAAACGCAGCTGACCGTACATTCATGTACTGCTTTTCGTACGACAATGCCGTCACCTTTACCAGCCCGGTAGCAATGACAACAATAGCTTACAGTGCCGGGCATTTTGTTACCCAGCCCCAGTTATACCTTGGCGCCGGTAACCAGTGGTACCTGTATTACAATCTCAACAATTATTTCATATGCCGGTCAAAGCAAGGCATAACCGGTAACTGGGATAGCTGGATGGCTTCTGATACCATCCTTTCAGCCGGCAATGCCATTTCTATCGCCGAACCTTCCCTGACGACAACCGGCGACATTTCCTTTTCCGTTGCCTACAAAGATTCGCTTAATCCCCACGATGTTTACGACCTGGATCCCTGGTACCTGCCCCATACATCAATTACAACTATCGTTCCTGTAAACAAAAACGCAGAAACCGAAATGACCATTTATCCCAACCCGGTTAAAGACATTTTATATGTGAGCATCAGGAGCAGTACTGAATACCATGTCAAAATTTTTGATTTAGTCGGACAGATCGTTTTCGATTCCTACAAAACAACGAACCAATTCTCGATTGATGTAAGCGGGTTACTGAGTAGTTCGCTGTACTTCATACAGATCAGCGCCGAAAATTTTCGGACAACAAAAAAATTCACAAAACTATAATTGTAAGCCCCTTACCTTTTCCTTGCGCTCCTGACCACCGGCTTTCGTTTTTTCTTTTCCTTTAAGCCCAATCGTCGCCGGGGCCCGCCCAGATTGACTTTTTTATTCTTATCCGCCTTTTCATGGAAAGCTCCGCTCTTGTGTTTACCCTTGGATTGCAAATAATCCTTATCCATCAAAGAAGGGCGTTCTTCTTCAGAGTACACATTCGAAATAACCAATCCTTCCGGCAAAGCAGACATAGGAATCGCTCTCTTCATAGCCGTTTCAATAGTTTCCCGAAAACTTTCCTCCGCTTCATTGATGAAACTGATGGCTACCCCTTCCTTGTCTGCGCGGCCTGTACGTCCTATCCGGTGAATATAATCACCCGAAACATCCGGAAGGTCAAAATTAATCACATGACTGATGCCGGCCAGGTCAAGACCCCGTGCAGCAATATCGGTTGCAATCAGGCAGCGGAATTTTCCTTCCTCAAATTGATTCACAGCGGCAAAACGCTGTGCCTGCGATTTGTTCGAATGGATGACTCCAAACTGCCCGGGCATTTTCAATTCCAGTTCCTCGTAAAGACGGTCGGCCAGTTTTTTGCTTTTTACAAACACCAAAACCTTTTTCAATTCCGCATCAACCGACTCCGCATCAACTGAAAGCAATCGTACCAGCAGATTCGATTTGGTCGCAAAATTAGGGACTGCATATCCTACCTGTATGATCTTCTCCAAAGGCGTCCCTTGCGGTGCAATTTCAAGTTTAAGCGGAGCATTGAAATGCGCCGAAAACAGCTTTTCCACCTCTGTACTCAGCGTCGCTGAAAACAAAAGATTTTGCCTTTTTTTAGGCAAAATCTCCAGCAGATTCGTAACCTGAGTCCTGAAACCCTGATTCAGCAATTCGTCCACCTCGTCCAGCACCAGTTTTTGAATTTCCTTTAACTTCAATATTCCTGTAAGTTTCAGATCAACCAATCGGCCCGGCGTGGCCACAAGAATATCCGCACCGTTATACACCGCCTGCTTTTGAGTATTTATATTCGTCCCCCCGTAAACCCCAAGCGTACGAACCTGCATATATTTAGTCAGCTTTTCAGCTTCTGCGACAATCTGCAAAACCAATTCCCGGGTAGGCACCACAATCAGCACCCTGGGATTTTTTTGATCCGAAAACTTCAGCTGCCTCAGAATAGGCAGCAGATACGCAAACGTCTTACCTGTGCCCGTCTGGGCAATCCCGATAATATCCCTTCCCGACATAACCATAGGAAATACGTCCCGCTGTATAGGAGTCGGATAGATGTACTCAAGATCCTTTAAAGCGCTGAGCAGGGGTTTGCTTAAATTCAGTTCTTCGAATGTCATCCGGTAAAGATAGCCAGATTAACCCGGGCCAATCCTGTTATTTTACTAAATTCGCCAAAACCCGATCCATGACCAAATCCCTGCTGCAACTGGCTTTACTTATTCTGATTTGCAACCCTAAGCCCTCAGCATCGCAAAGTCCGGTTACTTCCTCTTCAGTAATCGACCCCCGCAGCCAAAGGGCCTTTGTAAAACTATCCGGTGCCGACTTCAGCTGCGAACTCGAAACCGACTGGAAAGCCATTGAACCAAACCGTGCTCCTTTCCCCAAACAATGCTGGTTCAACGGACATTTTTTCCCCGACCTCAAATTTGGCTTCAACGAACCCTGGAAATGGATACAGGATCTCACGCTCGGACAATCTGAAAAAGGCACACTCCTCATCTCCAAAGGCTTTCGCGATATTCTGGGCTCCCGGATTCCGTTCATGCAGATAAAACGTTTCTTCTGGGCCGATCCTTCCATGCTCTACGAAGTTTTCGAATCCCGTCATGTTGAAAAAAACGTTTACGTTATTTCGGATGGAAACGATTCAACGCTTTTTAAAATCTCTTCCGATTTCAGCCGTGTGACCCTTACACAAAATCACACCTCTGTTCAATGGCAATTTTCACCAAACCCTTCCAGGGCAAAATTTGAGAAAAACAGAGGCTGGGTTTTCGAATTTGACAGCTCGCATGCCGAAGTCCTGATCCGCTGGGGCGACAAGGCAAGCCTGTCTGCATCAGCCTTCCACAGTATATCAGGCCATCTGCAAACCATCAAAACAATTTCAGCTTCCGGCAATCCGCACATGGCCAGGTCCTTTCAGGCCGGCGAAAAACAAAAATGCATTGAACCCGATGAACAACTGCTTTTGCCCGAGGGCGAAATTTTATCCAACCACACCAACGGCATAAACGAAATGGCCGTCCGTCGCGTGAATACCAACAGCATAGAACTGGGTGAAGTCACGGTATTTTCCATGGATAAACTGGCCGAAAGTAAATCCATCCCTGACATCAAACCCTTTCTGGTACGCAGCCTGCGCTCTTTATGTGAGCGCAGGGTATTCAATGTTGTACTCGAAGACGACCCCGGCCAGGATTACCTCTGGGGTACGGGCACCTGGCCGCGTTGCTTCAGCATTTCATGCCTTGATTTGTACGGATTCACTTCTGAAGCTTACGGATACGCCGAATTCATGCTCGATGCATCCCGTCAGTTTCAGTACAAAGACTCCCTCTCCCATCTCTGGGACAGCTTTTACATGACAGGTCAGCGTCGAGAAGTTTTCACTGATATCAACGGACACTCCATCAAACTTTTCGAAATTGGTAAATTCTACGAAAGGCACAGAACTGATCAGTGGGGGAAAAAACTGCTCGGTGAACAATACGAAACCTTGCGGGAGTGGTGTCTGTGGATAGAAAAACACACAGACAAAGACGGGCTCATTTTAGACCTCACCGAATCCAATGTCTGGGACTACGGTTACGGAACCTTCACCCAATCACCGGCAGCCGCAGGCGTAAAGCTTTTTGCCGATATGGCAAAAGACAACAACAGGCCCGAAGATGCCAGCCACTTCAGCAATCTTGCAGCGAAGCTGACCAAAGGCCTTACAGATCATCTGTACGGAGATGCCACCAACCATTACCTGAATATCAATTCAGGTATAGGCAAATGTTACGTAACCTATATTCCCGACACCTTACTTACGGCTGAAAAGCCCCTTGGGCTTTCCTGCTACTCCCTCGGGGCAAATTTTTTCCTGCTCGATCCCGATGTCAGGCTGCTAAGCGCACAGGACGAAGGAATCAAAAACACCCTTCAGCTCGCAATGGCCAACTTAGGAGACGATAATGATCCCCGAATCATTACCTGGCACGTGCGAAAAAATCTCGCCCATATCGGTTACGGACAGGGACAATTGCTCATGTCTCTGATCTATGCAAACCAGCCCGAAGCTTTCAGGGAAAGACTCTCAGCGCTTTTTGATGTTTCGAAAAAAATGAGCGGCGACCCCTGGTTGATCCCCGAAGTCCTGGGCCGTCCCCAAAAGCCCAATCGTGGAAATAAAGCGCACCTCACCTATTACCCACTCATCATTGCTTATCTGGCAGGTTTCAGTCAGCCCGACGGCATACAAACCCCATTTATACCTGATTTAACAGTAAAAGTCAGGTCCATGCCCATGCCTCAGGATTTTACAGGCACCTATTCAACACCCTTTCAGGCATCCAAAAACAGTTACAATTTGTGCATGGACGTTAAAAATTTTTACATTGAGTGTTCGGGGCCTGTTAAAAGTAACGGGGTACGGCAGGTACAAAGGTACTCGGGCCCTTATGAAAAACAGTCCGGTCAGCTTCTTCTGAAGCCCGACTACTCAGAGCTTCAGAAATTAGGTACCGATCCCAATGATAGTAAGGTAATTCAAAAACAAATGAATGCTGTTTTTAAAGCTGAGGTCAAAAATGAAAAAGAATTCAGGAGCATAAAAATACAATTGCCTGAAACGACCATAACCCTGATAAAAAAACTAAATGTGCCTGAATACCAATCCATAGCCGGAACGTACAATGTAGATTCATCAAACGAACATGTTTCAGAAACGCTAACCCTTTCAAATGCCTATTGCGGAGGATACGATTACGGGGATTATTTCTGTCTTTCCGAATCATCCTGGGGACCTGAAGGCGAAAGAACATCCGTTGAGAATTTTGGATCCTATCGGATAACAGGGGACAGCATTTATTTATATCTAAACAGTCAGGAGAGTTACGCAAAATCCGGATGCTGCGGAGGTGCCGGGCAACCGCAAACCTGGACTTTTGAACCAGGTCTGGTAAAAGGCACCATTCGAAAACAAAATGATCGAATCTGTATTTCAGTCAACTATTTGATTTACACCAGAAAACAATAACAGAACAAAGCTCCTGCAAAAACAGTAAATTCAATCCGTGAACATCAGTACGTTTACCGCTTTCAGAAGCCGAAATTATCGTTTATACTTTTCAGGCCAATCCATTTCCCTGATCGGCACCTGGATGCAACGAACCGCAGTGTACTGGGTCATTTACGTGGAGACCCATTCCGCCTTTATGCTGGGCCTTACCGCTTTCTCCATCCAATTCCCTTCCTTTCTTTTTTCTCTTTTTGGAGGAGTAGTCTCAGACCGCTATAACCGTTATCGTGTACTTTTATTTACCCAGGCAGCCTCTTTGGCTCAGGCTGCCTTGCTGGCCATCCTGGTGCTGTTCAATGCTTACACCGTTTGGGAAGTACTTTCGCTGAGCGTGCTGCTGGGCATCATCAACGCTTTTGATGTACCTGCAAGACAAGCCCTGGTCTACGATATGGTCGACCACAAAGAAGACCTGGCCAATGCCATCGCGCTCAATTCATCCATGGTAAACCTCGCCCGCCTGCTGGGTCCCGCCGTTGCCGGAATCGTTTTGGAAAAGCTCGGAGCAGGTACCTGTTTTTTGATCAACGCCCTCAGTTTCGTTGCGGTCATCCTGTCCTTATTGTTTATGCGGCTGCCCCGTTACATACCTTCAACCCATCCCAAAAATGCAATGGGCGAATTGAAAGAAGGATTACTCTATTTAAAACAAACCCCTGAAATCAGTTTCGTCATTTTGCTTCTGGCCTGCATGAGCCTGCTGGTAATGCCCTTTTCCACCCTGCTTCCCATCTACGCCAAAGAAATTTTTCAGGGCAATGCCTCCACTTTCGGATACCTCAACAGTTTCATAGGGCTGGGCGCGGTCTGCGGCACTTTTTTTCTGGCCTCTTTGAAAAAGGGTGCAGACTTCAGAAAAATTTTATTCATCAATACGCTGGTATTCGGGGCCGGCCTGATTTTATTTTCCCATTGCACCCTTTTTCCCTTAGCCCTGTTTTTCGCTGTTTTGTCCGGATTCGGAATGATGTCCCAGACCACCATCAGCAACACCATTATACAGACAACCGTTTCCCCCGAAATGAGAGGCCGGGTCATCAGTTACTTTGCCATGGCTTTTTTCGGCATGATGCCCCTGGGCGCTTTATTAATAGGCGCCGTCTCCCACCTGATCGGAACACCCGACACCATTTTGGCCGAGGGAATTTCAGCTCTTTTAATTACTTTCACCTTTTACTCCTTCATGCGTAAAGCGAAAACCTGAAATCAAAAAACCATATTTAAACAATCACTGACTATGGAAAACAAAACCGATCCAAAAAGCACAGCATTACTCGTAATGGATGTACAGGCCCTGACAGTCAATATGATTGCCAACAGCGAAACCCTGCTGAAACCGTTGAACAAAGCCATTCAAAAAGCCAGGGCTGGCGGCATTCCCATAATTTATGTAGTCATCGGATTTCGAAAAGGCTATCCCGAAGTAAGCGCCTCCAACAAATCCTTTTCCCAGATCGCCCATTCAACCGGAATGAACATTGACACTGAGGAAGCAACACGTGTCCATGCCTCGGTTGCACCCGCCCCCGGCGACATTATCGTCACCAAAAAGCGCGTCAGCGCATTTGCTGGCAGCGACCTCGAAATCGTCCTCCGCTCCGGGAACATCAAACACCTGGTACTCACCGGAATCGCCACAAGCGGAGTCGTCCTGTCCACCATAAGGGAGGCTGCAGACAAGGACTATGTCCTAACCGTTCTTTCTGATTGCTGCGCCGACCGCGACGAAGAAGTACACCGGGTACTCACCACCAAAGTTTTCATCCGCCAGGCCGACGTGCTGACAGCCGATACCTGGCCACTTTAATCCGGATTATAACCGGCTTCTTGGGTAAGTTCAAGGAGGTGCTAAGTTTGAAGAAAAACAATTTCACCCTTACTGCCTTCAGGAAGAGAGAAATCCCAGCTAAATTTAGGCCATAACAGGTAATATTAGAAGTTTTTCTCTTTGGTTTGCAGGTCAGGTAAAATTCTTTTTATAGAATTACTGCGGTAGGTTGTTGCCGGTTGTATCAGGATGGGAAACCGCAACTTTAATTTAAACGTGCCAAATTCTTTGGCACGTATGGCACGTTTGGAGGTATTGTGCCATCCGAAATGGCACAAT
>JABDFU010000066.1 GCA_013286385.1 Bacteroidota bacterium | reverse complement strand
GGGATTGAAACTCATTACCAACTGGAAAATATTAAAATTAGCTCTGAGAAACCTGAAAAGATATATTTAACATTTGATGAACTTAAGAAAATTGAGGAATCAGACAAAATTACAGAGGAGTATCTTATTAATGCGAGGGACTGGCTTTTGATAAGTTGTGAAACAGGGCAAAGGGTTTCGGATTTCCTCCGCTTTAACAAAGAAATGATAAGATACGATAATGGTAAACCATTGATTGAATTTACCCAAGTTAAGACCGGAAAGGTAATGACCCTACCATTGTCAAAAAAGGCAATGTCAATACTTGAAAAAAGGAGCGGTGATTTTCCCCGGCAAATATCTGATGTAAAATATAATCTCTACATTAAAGATGTGTGTAAATTGGCTGGACTGACAAATAGGGTGAAGGGGAGTTTAAAGGAAAAAGAAAAAGATGAATCCACAAAAAAAACAGTTATCAGGAAGAAAACCGGATTGTTTGAAAAATGGGAATTAGTCAGCAGTAATATAGGGAGGAGGTCATTTGCTACCAACAATTACGGACGGATTCCGACCTCCCTACTTATTGGAGCAACCGGACACAGTACGGAAAAAATGTTTTTAGAATACATTGGTAAAAGCGATTCGGATAAGGCTTTACAATTAGCGGAATATTTTTAATATGGAACGAAAAAGCGAAATAACACCGGAAGCGGAATTGCAGTTTTTGTTTGCCTATAAAGGGAATTTAGCCTTTTACGAAAAAACTAAGCAGTTCGTTATTTCAAATAATAAATTCAATCTCTGAGAGGGATAGAAAATAGAATCGGTAGAATTGTTGTAAATCAGTTTTACAATTGAAATACTGTTATTTGTTTGTGAAAAACTACTTAAAGTAAAAATCATTGTGATTGCAATAGATAGTACTTTTTTCATTTTGATTCTGTTTATTGATTGAGGCCAAATGTATAAAAAAACCAAAATGGCAATATAGTACTCTATGTAAATTCAGGAATATTCACATAATTGTATGTGAAAAGAACTGAAAAAGGGAATGTCTTATTTAGCAAGTAGCCTCATTTCAATTTTGCTCACTAAGGTAGTATGAAAATAGTGTGGGATTTGAAATGTCCCCCGGCAAATAATACAGCAAATCTGAATTAGGTTGATTCTGTGAAATGCGGATAGATTTGGACTAATAGTGGACTAAATTGATCATTAAAAAACCGTAAGCAACTTATTGTTAGTTACTTACGGTTTAATTTTGTGATCCCGCTGGGACTCGGACCCAGGACCCTTACATTAAAAGTGTAATGCTCTACCAACTGAGCTACGGAATCAAAACCCTCTTAAATTTAAGAGGGTGCAAATATAGAAGCAATATTGGTTTCCGCAAAACTTATTTTTTAGATTTTTTGAATACAAAATTAGTATACTTGTGATTACGGAATGGTTTATAAAGGAATATTGGACGTGAGGCCCAAACAAGGTCTGTGTGAGTTGCGTTTCGGTGCAACTATGCAGGAGGCTGAGAGTTACTTTGGCAAACCCGAAGCTGTTGAACATATTGACGAGATTGAGCAATACAGAAGCATCGTATGGCATTACTGGAAGAGAGGTTTTTCTCTGTTTTTTGATGACACTCATAAAAACACCTTCAGCTGCGTGGAACTCGACGATGAGCGCGCTCTTTTGTGGGCGAATGAGGTGTTTAAAATGGATGAAACCCAGATCCTAAAACTTTTCCAGGAAAAAGGCTTTCTGGAGGTTGACCGGGAGGAACACAAATGGGGGGAAAAACGCGTTTCCCTGGATGACGCCATGGTCGATCTGTATTTTGAGAACGAATCCCTCGTTTCCATCAATTACTGCATCCCTCATAATTTCGATACTGTTTTAATCTTACCCAACTGATCTGAAGATGCGCATTGTACTAATTGGTTTTATGGGCTCCGGGAAAACTTCCACAGGAAAGGCTCTGGCTGAAAAAATGGGCTTTGAGTTTGCCGACCTTGATCGGGTCATTGAATCCGAGACGCAGTCAACAATTGCTGAACTATTCAAGGATCAGGGAGAGCAGACCTTTCGCAAGCTTGAATACGATACACTAAACAGGCTGCTGAAAAAGGATTCGCTTGTTCTTTCAACAGGGGGTGGGACAGCCTGTTTTTTCAATGCAATGGAAACGATTAATAAAAACAGCGTGTCGGTTTACCTGAAGATGAGCGCCGATTCGCTTTTTAACCGGTTGGTGAACGAGCGCAGCAAAAGGCCTCTGATCAAGGATCTTGGAGAAAAGGAGCTGAGGCATTTTATCTCTGAACTTTTGTTTATCCGGGAGCCCTATTACAATAAGGCCCATTACAAGGTTAAGGCTAAAGAAATTCAGATCGGAGCGCTGGTGGATTTTTTAAGGCAGGAAAATCAGCAGTTGGTTTAGGATCAGGTTCTGATTGCACTGGTTTACCTCAGGTCAGGTAAACCGCTTCTTTCCCTTTTTTTGTCAATTCTACCGTAATGTGTTCCTGCAAAGTTGTAGCAAGGGAAAGACCCACGAAATCGGCTTTGATCGGGTATCGGTTGTGATTGCGGTCCACAAGAATAACTGTTGTGATTCGTTTAACCGGTAGCGATAAAAACGGAGCCATTCCGTAAATCAACGTTTTTCCGGAGTTGAGCACATCGTCCACCAAAATCACCACCTTGCCTTCGAAAACTTCTGGTTTAATGCTCAGCCTGACTTCCTGTTTGATGGGATTTTCTTTGTTCAGGATGATTTCGGCAAGCGTGATTTTTATGGTGGTTATTTCTTTCAGTTTTTCAGAGAGTTTTTGGGCCAGGATATAACCTTTTACCGCTATTCCGGCAATGATAATCTCTTTCTCGTCAAAGTTGTTTTCGTACACCTGATAGGCGATGCGGTCAATTTTTTGCTGAAATTGTTTTGCGTTTAAAATCAGAGTTGGCGATGCGCTCATGGTATTCCAAAGTTAAGGAATTTGGGCTTTAAACGAAGCTTTTTAGTAAATTAGTCCCCGGATCGTATTTATGGCAAATCAGAATAAAAAAAAATCTTCCGGAAAATCCTTTACCGGCATCCTGAGCAATCGTTCTGTTTTTATTCTGGCTCTTATTGTTGCCTTGCTGGGTTTTCTGCTGTACTCCGGGACATTCAATCACAAATACGTTCTTGACGACTATCCGACCGTAAAAGAGAACAAGCTTACCAAAAAAGGATTTAAAGGAATCCCGGAAATCTACAAACATTCCTACTGGTACGGAAACGACGGAAAGGACGACTGGCTGTACCGTCCGCTTTCGGTTTCAGTGTTTGCGGTGGAATGGGAATTCTGGCCCGATAATCCGAAACCCGCACACATCATCAATGTTTTGCTTTATGCTCTTACCGGTTTGTTGTTGTTTTATACCCTGCGCAAACTTTTTATAAGCCAGAACCTGCTTATACCTTTTGTGGCCAGCGGTTTGTTTATGGCGCATCCTTTGCATACAGAGGTGATCGCCAATATCAAGAGCCTGGATGAGATTCTTACGTTTTTGTTTTTTCTTATTTCCATGAATACCCTGCTGGATTTCTCCCGAAAGGGTTCTGTTTTTTTGCTGATTGTTTCACTCGTTTCTTTTTTTCTGTCACTGATGGCAAAGGAAAGTGCCATTACGTATTTGTTTATGTTTCCGCTGGCTCTTTATTATTACACCGATGTCCCCCTGAAAAAAATTGCATGGACGATTTCGTTTTTCGGCGCTGTGGCTCTTGGCTATTTGATTATCCGGGGATCGGTGCTTTCTTCCCAAACATTGGGAGCGGTTGTTTCGATTATTGACAATACTGTCGTCAAGGCCGATTACATCCATCGTTTTGCCACGGCGATGGTTATTCTGGGTATGTACATTAAGCTGCTTATTTTTCCGCACCCGCTGGCTTACGATTATTCCTACCATACGTTTGACATTGTGAGTTTAAATGATCCCTGGGCCATTCTTTCAATTTTGATTTATATCGGATTGGGAATTTACCTGCTGAAAAATTTCCTGAAAAAGGATACGATTGCCTTCAGCATTGTTTTGTATATCATTCCGGTGATTCTGGTTTCCAATATTTTCTTTCTGACCCGTTCAACGGCTGCAGAACGCTTTTTGTACCAACCGTCCCTGGGTTTTGCGATCGTTGTGGCCCTGCTGCTGGCGAGGCTTTTCAAGGCCGATCTGAAAAAAACAAATTTTAAAGACCTGACTTCGTTTTTCAAAACCTATAGCAGTGTACTGCTGCTAACGGTTGCTTTACTTGTCTGCTATTCGTTTAAAACCGTTAACAGGGCAGCGGTCTGGAAGGATAACATTACGCTGTTCGGAACCGACCTGAAGACCATTCCTAAAAGCGCAAGAGCCCAATACAGCTATGCCAACGACGTAACTCAATCCCTGGTTAAAGATTCCATCAAAACAAAAACCGAACAGGAGAAGGCTTATGCGGAGGCGATGGACGGGCTGAACAAAGCCCTGAAGATTTACGATGGCTATTTCGAGCCCTATTTTGCGTTGGGACAACTGGCGGCCTATAAAAAAGAGTACGCAAAATCAATTGAGATTTATAAAAAGGCCATGTCCCTTAACAAGGACTATCATTTTCTGTACAACAATATCGGCAACAACTATTTCAGGCTGGGGCAGCTTGATTCGGCCCTCAAGTATCTGCATATAGCCATTGGCATGAAAGGAGACTACGCCGAAGCGTATGGCAATATCGGTTCCGTTTATTTTACCCAGGGAAAACGGGATTCAGCCCTGGAGGCCTATAATAAAGCCATTCAAATGGACCCCAAGTATTATGATGCCTATAAAAATTTAGGAAGCACCTATGGGATGCTTAAAGAATACAACAAGGCCATGGAGAATTTTTTCAAAGCGATGAAGATTAAAAGTACCGATCCCGATTTGTATGGTTTTATCGGAATGACTTACGGGTTCATGGGCGATCAGGTCAATGCCAAGGTATACAACGACAAGGCAGATCAGATCAGGCAGGAGAGGGCGCGTTAAAGCGTTTAAGTAAGACCACGTTTTCAACGTGATGGGTATGGGGAAACATATCCAATGGCTGTATCCGGGTTACTTCATAGTTCTCACCTAATATCAGCAGGTCACGGGCCTGGGTGGCCGGGTTGCAGCTAACGTAAACAATACGCTCAGCATTCAGCGCCGCTATTTTGCGGGCAACGGCTTCATCCATGCCGTTGCGGGGAGGATCGGTAATGATTACATCGGGTCTTCCGTTGGTTTCGATGAAGGAATCGCTGAGCATAACTTTCATGTCTCCGGCAAAGAAGGAGGTGTTTTTAATTCCGTTCAGAGTGGAATTGAATTTTGCATCCTCGATGGCATCGGCAATGTACTCGACGCCAATTACTTTTTTTGCGTGTGCGGCAATAAAGTTGGCGATGGTCCCGGTTCCCGTATATAAGTCGTAAACCAATTCCTTGCCTGTTAATCCGGCATACTCCCTGACCACTTTGTACAACTCATGGGCCTGTTGGGAATTGGTTTGGTAAAATGATTTGGGACTGATCTTGAATTTCAGCCCTTCCATTTCTTCGAAGAAATGACCCTGCTTTTTATACGTGATGATTTCCTGATCGGCTATGGTATCGTTCATTTTCAGGTTTACCGTGTACATCAGGGAAGTGATGCCGGGGAAAAGGTTCAGGATATGATCCATCAACTGACTGCTGTTTGTCTGGTCGAGTTCGCCGAAACAAAAAATGAGCATAAGTTCGCCTGTGCTTGAGGTGCGTATAATTAAATTTCTCAGCAGTCCTTTGTGCTCACGGATATCGTAGAAGCTCAATCCGTGATCCAGAGCATAGGCTTTGACCGCCAGCCTTATGCTGTTGGAGGGTTCAGCCTGAAGGTAGCAGTTGCGGATGTCGAGCACCTTGTCAAACATTCCCGGAATATGGAATCCCAACGCATTGCGCTGCTCCACTGGTTTTCCGCTTTGAATTTCTTCCAGGGTCAGCCACATTTTATTGGAGAAGGTGTATTCGAGTTTGTTGCGGTACTGCTGTTGCCTGGAGGAAGCAAGGATGGGAGTAATTTCAGGCAGATCGATTTTCCCGATTCGTTTTAAATTGTCAGCAACCTGTTTCTGTTTATAATACAGCTGCCACTTGTACTCTAAATTCTGCCATTTGCATCCTCCGCAAACCGAGAAATGTTCGCAAAAGGGCTGGCTTCGTTTTTCGGAGGACTGGTGAATTTTAACAATACGCCCTTCGGCGTAATTTTTCTTTTTCTTTGTCAATTGAACATCTACAACATCTCCCGGGATACCACCTTCGATGAATACAATCAGCTCGTCTGATTTTCCGACCGCTTTGCCTTCAGAACCGGCATCGATAATGCTGATGTTTTCAAGCAGAGGTAATTTTTTAAATTTTCTGATCATTTGGGGCAAAGTTAGTATTTCTCTTTCGTACGGATTATTCGGGTTGTTTTCCCTGTTTTTGGTTAATTTCGTAAGCAATGGGAGTATCCGGAACAAAAAAAACACCAGCAAAACAATCTGCAGCAAAGCAGGCCGCAGGAACAAAGCAAGTCTCTGCAGAATCGGCCATAGAGCTGGAAAGTAAATTCGGCGCACACAATTACGCACCCCTGCCTGTGATACTGGAAAGAGGAGAAGGGGTTTTTGTGTGGGACACATCGGGTAAACGCTATTATGATTTTCTGGCTTCCTATTCAGCCGTAAATCAGGGTCATTGTCATCCGAAAATTATTGAGGCTCTGGTTCAGCAGGCGCGTAAGCTGACACTTACTTCCAGGGCTTTTTACAATGATTCCCTTGGCGAATTCGAAAAATTTATAACCGGCTATTTCGGTTACGAGAAAGTATTGCCCATGAATACGGGTGCAGAAGGCGTTGAAACGGCCATGAAACTGGCCCGCAAATGGGCCTATGAAAAAAAGAAAATTCCTGAAAATCAGGCAAAAATTATTGTCTGTGCCGGAAATTTTCACGGACGCACCATCTCTATTGTATCGGCAAGCACCGATCCCGAATCAAGCGGAAATTACGGGCCCTTTACTCCGGGTTTTGTAGTCATTCCCTATAATGATGCCGGAGCCCTTGCGAATGCATTGTCAGACCCAACTGTAGCAGCATTTCTGGTAGAGCCTGTGCAGGGTGAAGCAGGAGTGGTCGTTCCCGATGAGGGTTATCTTTCACGTTGCTTTGAGCTTTGTAAAAAAGAGAACGTTCTTTTTATTGCGGATGAAATTCAGACCGGAATCGGCCGCACCGGAAAGCGGCTGGCCTGTGATCATGAACAGGTACGCCCCGATCTTTTGATTTTAGGTAAGGCCCTTTCAGGCGGGGTTTACCCGGTTTCTGCTGTGCTGGCTGATGATGAAATAATGCTTTGCATCAAGCCCGGACAACACGGTTCTACGTACGGTGGAAATCCACTCGCCTGCCGCGTTGCGATCGCGGCATTAACTGTTGCAAAGGAGGAGGGGCTGGCTGAAAATTCGGAGCGAATGGGTCAGCTGCTCAGACGTGAACTCGGTCAGCTGAAATCAAAGCGTATTTCCTGCGTGCGGGGAAAAGGGCTTTTCAATGCCATTGTAACTGTACCGGATAGCGGAATTACGGCCTGGGATATCTGTCTGGCCCTGGCGGCAAACGGACTTCTCGCCAAGCCCACGCACAACGATATTATTCGTTTTGCCCCCCCCCGCTGATCATTACCGAAGACCAATTGATGGAATGCGTTGCTATTATCCGCAAGACCTTCGGACAGCTTTAGTTTTTCAGGGCCTCAAAGGAAAGGTGCATTTCGTTGAACCGAAGGATCACCTGTTTAACAAAGTCTTCGGTTATCATTTTGTCAATACCCTCTAAACCGCTCACCTGGTCCTGACTGAGCTTGAAGGTTTGCTCCATGGGACCGGCTTCGAACTTGATCACATACTTGTCGTTCATGTGAAATACGGTGGTGGTTATTTTCGGATGTTTGCGAAGCTGGCCCAGTACTCTCATCAGGTTTTGCGTTTTTTCTTTTTCGCAGCCGGAAATAAAATATTGTTGAGGATGAGCCGGTATCCGGCGGAGTTGGGGTGCAGGCTCAGGTCGGTTGGCGGATCCTCGACTCTGTGCTGGTAATCTTCGGGATCGTGACCTCCGTAAAACGTAAACATGCCTTTGCCGTATTCTCCGTGTATGTAGCGGGCCTCATTGGCGGCTTTGTTTTCCCCCATAATCAGAATATTGGGTTTGATGAATTGCTTGTCGAAGGCAACACTTTGCCCCCAGAATCCCTTGATCAGGTTTTCGTGGTTCTGGCAAAGCATCGTTGGAACCGGATCCCACTTTGCTGAATATTCAAACAGTGAAAAATAATCGTTCTTTTCGGTAACCCCATAACGGGTGGCCCTTGTTCCATAGGTATCTATATTTGACTTGGCGTATTCGGCCGGGTTGGTGCTGAGTTTAAATCCGGTGAAGGCGAAACATTTTGAATAATCGAGTTTGCTGTTCATGTTGGGATCTGCAGGATCACCGTCAAACATGCTTTCGCAAATGTCGACGCCTTCAGCGGCCAGGGCGATGTCATAGGAGTCAGGAGCCGAACACATGGCAAATAAAAATCCTCCGCCTGCTGTAAAGTCTCTTATTTTTTGCGCGACGGCCAGTTTCATCTGGGAAACTTTGCTGAAACCAAGCACCTTTGCGCTGGCCTCCAGTGAACGCACCTGATCCTGGTACCAGGTCGCATTGCGGTACATTGACCAGAACCTTCCGTATTGTCCGGTGAAATCTTCGTGGTGCAAATGCAGCCAATCGTATTGAGGAAGCTTGCCCTGAATGATATCTTCGTCGTATACGACTTCGTAAGGAATTTCAGCATAGGTCAGAACCAATGTCACCGCATCGTCCCAGGGCTGTTTGGTCTTGGGTGAATAGACGGCAACCTTGGGAGCTTTCTCGAGTTTCACCGCGTCCATATTGACTTCGGGATTTGCTATTTCCTGGAGTATTCCGCCCGACTGTGCGTCAGAAATAACCTCGTAGCTTACGCCTCTTATCAGGCACTCGCTTTCAAACTGCTTGTCAAAACTGAACAGGAAACTTCCCCCTCTGTAATTGAGCAGCCACTGAACGGGGGTTTCGTGCTTGAGTATCCAATAGGCAATACCGTAGGCTTTCAGATGGTTTTTCTGCGTGTTGTCCATGGGGATCAGAATCTGACTTGCCCAGGATGAAAGCGCAGAAATAAAAAATGTAAAGAGAAGAATTTGCTTTTTAAACAAGATTTTTTTGGTTTGTCTTATACAATGCTGACCTTAGCTACAAATATACAAAGCAGAATATGGTTTGCTTCCCGAATGCCAAGATAAATTTAGGTTTAACTATCATTGAAAAGCGGACAGACGGATACCATAACCTGGAAAGCCTATTTTATCCGATAAGCCTGTGCGATGTGCTGGAGGTTGTTGAAAATCCGAAAGCAGCTGAAAAGAAGGATTCAAAGCAGGTGATATGCTTTGAATCGACCGGAATCCCTATTTCCGGAGATCCCTTGAGCAATTTGTGTGTAAAGGCCTATGAGCTGCTCTCGAAGGACTATCCAATGCCGCCCGTGAAAATTCACCTTCATAAGATTATCCCTGTAGGAGCGGGCCTTGGTGGCGGGTCTTCTGACGCGGCCTGTTTCATCAAACTGCTCAACGATAAATTCGAACTGGGACTGAGCTGGGGGGAGCAGCACCATTACGCCAAACAGGTCGGAAGCGATTGTTCTTTTTTCATAAGCAATAAACCGGCCTTTGCAAAGGGCCGGGGAGATGAGCTGGAGCCGGCAAACGTTCAGCTTTCGGGTTATCGCCTGGTACTGATTTATCCGGGTATTTTTATAAGCACAGCAGAAGCGTATTCGAAAGTAAAACCGAAAAAAAGGGACAAGGAATTGGATACGGTTATCGATGGCCTGAAACCGGAGAACTGGAAGGGGCTGGTAACGAATGATTTTGAAGATTCTGTTTTTGATCTTCATCCGCTTTTAAGCGGAATTAAAAAGAATCTGTATGCCAAAGGAGCTGTTTATGCATCCATGAGCGGAAGCGGATCTTCGGTCTACGGATTGTTTACTGAAAAAGTTGATTTGAAAAAGGAGTACAAAGATTATTTTGTCTGGCAGGAAGACCTGGTTTAGCAGGAGCACCTGTAGTTAATTGCAGGATTTAGAATATGAATTATAAACCGAAAGCAGAAGTTTGCTTTAGTCCTTTTGATTTCCCGCTATATGATTCAAAAGAATCAATCGTTGTGATTATTGATATACTAAGGGCCACTTCTGCTATCTGCACTGCGCTTTATCATGGTATTGAACAGGTTATTCCGGTTGCAGGCGTGGAAGAGGCGAGGGCTTATCTGGACAAGGACTTTTTAGTTGCAGCTGAACGAAACGGAGAAGTAGTCGAAGGATTTTCGCTTGGCAATTCTCCTTTGAGCTATATGCAGGATAATCTGAAGGGTAAATCCCTTGTACTGACTACCACAAACGGAACGCAGGCTATTGAAGCTGCCCGGGGCTCTTATAAAACAGTGATCGGATCTTTTCTGAATATTGATTTGATGGCCGGCTGGCTCCTGCAGCAAAACAGAGACGTTTTGCTGCTTTGCGCAGGCTGGAAAAACAAGTTTAACATTGAAGACACTTTGTTTGCAGGTGCTCTTCTTGGACGCCTGCTGGATTCGGGACGTTATACCTCTGACTGTGATGCGGGAGTTGCTGCACGGTTTCTGGCCGAGCGGGCCGGAAGCAATCTGTATGATTTTTTGGAATGTTCCTCGCACCGGAAAAGGCTGGAAAAGTTAAATCTGGAAATGGATATTCGCTATTGCCTGAGTCTCAATAAAGCACCGGTCATTCCTGTTTTGTCGGGTACTGTCATTATCAAGGCCTGAAAAGTCATGCGGGTGGTGAAAATCCGGTCAGGATGCGACACTTTGTCAGTTCCCTGGACATGGCATATGGTTTGACTATGGGGGCTGAATTCAATGTTAAAATCAATAGTTAATAAATCAAAACCATAAATCCAATACGTATGCAGACCGGAAAGATAAATGTACAAACGGAGAACATTTTCCCGATAATCAAAAAATTTCTTTATTCAGATCATGAAATATTCCTGAGGGAACTGGTTTCGAATGCTGTAGATGCCACTCAGAAGCT
>JABDFU010000065.1:0-12445 GCA_013286385.1 Bacteroidota bacterium | reverse complement strand
TATGTAACCAAAGATTCTTCGAGCTATGCCCTTTTCGTACTCCTGATTTATTTGTTCATTCAGTTTGTCGATAATCATTACATCATTCCCCGAATTGTAGCATCGAGGGTAAAACTTAATGCACTTATCTCTATAATAGTTGTGCTTATGGGCTCAGCCATATGGGGTATTCCTGGAATGTTCCTCTCCATTCCTTTAACAGCAATTGTAAAAGTTATTTTTGATCATATTGAACCTTTAAAGGCATGGGGGTTTTTACTGGGAAACAGAGTTCCGACTAAAAAATAAAATGAAGTTTTCATTTCTATTTATAACGTTGTCACTTATAAGTTACAGGTGCAGTTGTTGTATGACCTGCAATTTACAATTACGTCGGGAAATAGTTAACAGCACCTTTTTCCCAAACCTGTTTACGATGCTTTCAGCATTTATAGTATTGGCACTTATAGTCATCCTTTTGGTATATCTGTCAAATAAAAAACATATCAAACTGGCCAATTCAAACTTATCAGGATTTGTCTTAAACCCGGTCCCGCTGAAAACAACTGCTGTTGTATTGGGTATTGGAATAGGAGGGTTTATTGATGGTATTCTGTTTCATCAGATCCTGCAATGGCACGAAATGATATCCAACAAAATTCCTCCGGTTACATTATTGGCTAAAAGTGTGAACATGTTTTGGGATGGCTTATTTCACGCATTTAATTTAGTCGTTGTCATTATCGGCATTGGATTGCTATGGAAACTTTTGAAACGTAATGATATAGATAAATCCGGCAACTTATTTTTCGGTGGACTCCTGTGGGGCTGGGGACTATTCAATATTGTAGAGGGGGTGATTAACCATCATATCCTAAAGCTCCACTTTGTGAGAGATTATACCACTCAAACTGAAGTTTGGAATTACGGATTTTTGCTGACCTCTGCATTGATTTCATTTTCAGGTTATTGCATAGCCCTAAAATTGCCGACGTCTAAACTTCCAACCAATTTCAATACTAAATGAGGTCCGTTCTAAAATTGAAAAAAAAAGTCAGTCCTCCCTGGAAAAAATACAGATCAGATATGCTCAAATCGTTTCCATCTCCTTACAGGGGAGAAAACGATTCCCTCGCGGATGGCATAAGTGATGCTATACGGGAACTTGACAGGCTTAAACCTGAAAAAACAGGGGGCGCAGCATTCCTGGGTACAAATTCTAAACTGACCATACCGTTTGATACCATAAAGAATTCAAAGCTGAATCAAAAAATGAATTCCTCGGAAAATGTTATCAAGCAGGTAATAAAATTATTCGAAGGGCTGCCAAACTGGGGACATCCGCTTACAATGAACAATGTAAATCCACAGGGAAACTCAGCCGCCATAGTTGCAGCTATTTTAACGGAAGTCTTTGCCCCCAACATACTTGAAGGGGAATACGCCTGGAATACACATCAGGCAGAATTAGAATCCGGGGGTATTTTGGCCAACCTGGCCGGATGGGAAGCTGCCAAATCGGGTTGCGTATACACATACGGCGGTTCGGGTTGTTGGACTTACCATCTGAAATATGCACTTACCAGGGTTCTTCCGGACTCCCGGAAGAAGGGTATACGCACCGATGCAAAAGTAATCTGTTCGCAACAGGCTCATTATACCATGCTAAACAGCACCGATTGGACAGGACTGGGAATGGATAACATCATTCTCATAAAAACCGACAGGGATACCAATGCAATGGACACAAGGCATTTGGAAGAAGTATTAAAAAAATGTCAGACGGAAAAAATACCGGTTGTGTCTGTCGTTTGCACAATGGCAACCACAGACGCTAATGCTTACGATCCGGTGGAAGCCGTAAGAAAACTGGTAGACAAGTATCCTAATCCTGAAGGGTACGGCAAGACTTTGTTGTATTGTGATTCGGTCATCGGATGGTCTTGGATAGCCTTTAAAAATTATAATTTCAAATCAAATCCCCTGGGTTTCTCTGAAGAAGTTTTACCTTATATTGAAAAAAATTACAATGCGATCAAGGGTATATTTTTTGCAGATGCCTTTGCCGTAGATTTTCACAAAACCGGTTTTTCACCATACATCAGTAGTGTATTTGTTTACAAAAATGCGCTGGAGTTCGAGACTTTGCTTTCCAGGGGTACCTCAGCCTATTTACAAAGCCGATCTCCTTACAACCCCATGAATTATACCCTGGAAGTGTCAAGAGCAGCAACCGGTTCAATGGCCGGCTGGGCTACGCTTAAATTTTTTGGACACGAAGGTTTCCAGTCTGTTCTGGGCGGAATCCTCGAAAACAAAGTTTATTTACAGAATCAGATTTCTGAAAATTCAGAAATGATTTGCGTAAACCCTTTTGATTACGGATTGGTAACACTGCTCAGGATATATCCGAAAGACGTAAATGCCCAGCTACAATTCCATCGCGAATTAAAGGATCCTATCCACAAGTCAGAATTGGTTAAACACAATCAATTTACTGAATCCATAGGCAATTTACTGTTTGAGTGGTTTCGGTCCGGAAAAAAAATAAACGGACACTGTACCCCTTATTTAAGTTTCACAACTGGATTTCGTTGTACAGAATACAACAGAGACCAGAAAGACAACAAAGCGATGCTATATGCCATTAAACTATTTCCGATGAATGTATACATTACTCCTGAAATCATGGATCATGTTCTGGACTGTATTGTTGCGGCAAGAGATGAAGTTATAAGCAATTCTGATATGCGGACACATGAAAAAAAGTAAACTAACCACAGCAAGCGGAAGACCGTATTGCGAATATGAAAATTCACTGACTGCCGGCATTCGGGGTCCGGTTCTTCTGCAGGATTATTTTTTGCACGAAGACATGGCCCATTTTAACCGGGAACGAATTCCGGAGCGGGTGGTTCACGCAAAAGGCACCGGAGCATTCGGAACCTTTACTGTAACGCATGACATCCGTATGTATACAAAAGCGAAACTATTTTCAGAAATTGGAAAACAGACGTCTCTGTTTGCAAGGTTTTCAATTGTAGGGGGTGAAAAAGGAGGAGCTGACAGCGAAAGAGATCCAAGGGGGTTTGCAATCAAATTTTACACCGAAGACGGGAATTGGGACCTGGTAGGCAACAACACGCCGGTATTCTTTATCAAGGATCCGAAAAAATTTTCCCATTTTATTCATACCCAAAAACGAGACCCAAAAACCAACTGCAAAAGCCCAACCATGATGTGGGACTTTTTCAGCTTAAACCCCGAAAGTCTTCATCAACTGATTATACTGATGAGTGACAGGGGTACTCCTTTTTCCTATAGACATATGGATGGCTTTGGGAGCCATACGTTTTCAATGTTGAACAAAAAAAATGAGCGGGTTTGGGTAAAGTTTCACTACAAAACAGGTCAGGGTATAAAAAATTTCAGTCGAAAAGAGGCCAATAGCATGAAGGGGGCAGACCTTGATCAGGCGCAACGGGATTTGGTAGACGCGATTGAAAAGAAAGATTTTCCAATCTGGAAACTGAAAATTCAGGTGATGACTGACGCAAAAGCAAAGAAATTCCACTGGAATCCGTTTGACCTCACCAAAGTTTGGCCACATAGAGAATTTCCGCTAATAGAAGTGGGAACAATTGAACTGAATAAAATTCCCGAAAACTATTTCAGAGATGTTGAACAGGCTGCCTTTGCACCGGCTCATGTTGTGGACGGCATCGGCTATTCACCGGACAAAGTGCTTCAGGGACGCCTGCTTTCCTATCCGGATGCACAGCGCTACCGTCTGGGTGCAAACTACGAACAAATTCCCGTTAACAAATGTCCGTATGCGGTCAATACTTATCAACGTGACGGGCTCATGCAAACAGAGGAAAACGGAGGAGCAAAACCGAATTACGGGCCCAACAGTTTTGACGCCATCGTAGCAGATGGCGATTACAAAGAACTTCCCCTATCTTTGGATTCACTCACAGCAGATTTCTACGACCGCAACAAAACCGACCGTGACCATTATACACAACCGGGCAATTTATACCGTGATGTAATGACCAGCGCAGATAAAAAAAATCTGGCAGACAACATCGTAAGTTCAATGCAAGGCATCTCAGGTGATAAAAAAAATGAAATCATAAATCGCCAGTTGTGTCACTTTTCCCGAATAGATTCGCAACTTGGTAATGCTATAGCCAAAGGGCTACAATTCGATATTAGGTGAAAACCAGGTTAACCATTACGTTTTAATAAATGGTTTTGAGTAATTGAAATAATCAGACTGAATATGTACAATGTATGTTCCAGCAGGTAAAATGATCGTATTCACCATATATGAATTGACACCTGAATCTGCTTCAATATTTTTTGTTAATACAATTGAACCAATCATGTCTGTAATTGTTACGACATAATTTTGTCCTGAATTCATATCCGTTTTTATTTCGATATAGTCTTTGAAGGGATTGGGAACACAAGAAATAACCCCGGAACGAACCGAGATTACAGATATAATATCGGACAGGGTTAACTTTCCGTCAAAATCAATCTGAGATAACCGATAGTAGGTCAAATAATATGGATTTTCATCCGTATAGCTGTAATCCATTTCATCCGTTGTTGTCCCGGCTCCGGCGATTGTTGTATCTATGGTCCAATTTAACGCATCTGCACTTTTTTCCAGAATGAATTTTGCATTATTAGTTTGCGTGGCAACTTTCCAAAAAATAGCATTGTAACTTCCTTTTGAATAACTGGTGAATAAAACCAATTCAATAGGCAAAGGATTTGCAACGATGCTAGTTGAACCAAACGTAAATGGGCTGAAGCTGGAAACAGCGTTAGAAGTAACTTCTCCGGGACTTGAAGCTATGATTGAACTTTGACCCACATCAGCCCAGGAAGCACCATTCCAATGTGCAACACGTAACGTATTAGTATAGGCCTTAATTCCGCTTGCCGGAGCATTTTGCCAAAACAGAGATACATTGACAGTATTTCCGGGCACCGTTTCGGATAATGTCCAATATTCTATTGTACTTACATTTGTCAGTGGCAAGTTCATTGCGACTGTATTGCCATAGGCTGAATTAAAATATTCCGCAGTAAGCTGATTAGCTACACTGGCAGGGGCGGTAATTCCCAGTCTGGCCCAATTCGAGCCTGCTCCTAAAGGGAAAACAAACGCAGTGTTTCCGATTTTCGTCATAGGACCATTTATGAAAGAAATGGCGTTTCCTGAAGTTGCTGAAGATCCGGCAGTAAGTGTTAAAGCCGCTGCCGCAGTTGTTGTGATAATCCCGCTTGTAAGTGTCAGCGAATTGGTAACTGTTTCCGGTGACGACAATATACTGCTTCCGCCGATCCCGTTTGCTATCGTCAAATTATAAAATGTTCCTGGTGTGGTTCCTCCAATTGTTTGAGCCGTAGTTCCTGTAAACAGGACCGTACTTGTCCTTTGTGTAAACATTCCCGAATTGATTAGTAGACCGGTTGTTCCGCTTAGATTCATAGATTCTGCTCCCGAAGGAGCGTTGTACGAATCCATATCAAAAGTGAAATTCGAATTAATCGTCAGGCTTAATAAATTGAAGTTAACGCTGTTATACGGTTGAACAGTTTTGGCAACCGCACCGGCTAATAATACAAAATTCGGATAATTTGTTGTCGGATAAGGCCAAAATGCGAATGTTGTATTGGCAGCAGTAGAAGCATTGCCGAATTGTATGGTACCACCCGTAACATTGTATGACAAAATATTCGAGCCTCCAAGATCGGCATCGGCAAAATACCCATCTGTAGCTTCCTGAATAATGATTGTTCCTGCAGTCATATTCGTTATCCCACCGGCAAGGTTATTTAATGCGAAAGTACCCTGAATGGAATAGCTGCTTGCAGAGCAGGTGAGTGTCCCCCCTGTCATCTGAAAATTAATAAAATCGGTCACATCGGTATAATTAAACCCTGCGCCAATAAATAAATTACCGCTTACCATATTCAATTCGGGGGAATTTCCACCGGTGACATGGTATTGAAAATCCCGTCCGCTATTGACGGCCTGACCAGTCATTACGTCAACTGTCCCTCCGTTCATGAAAAGTTCGCCGGATAATACCACATTTGATTGCTCTACACATGTGCCGGGATTGGCTCCATTCGATGGAGTGGAGACCGTACCATTCTTTGCCAGATTCATTGTTCCGGCATTGGACTGTATGACAACCCCATAAGGAATGACCAACGAGTTAGCAGAACCGCTGTTGTAACAATCATTTAATACACCTGGATTGTCCATTATCCAAGTCCCCGTAACAAATGTGAAATAATATTTTGCTCCCGTGTTAATTCCTGCGATAAAACTGGCAGATTGGATATCCAATGCTGTCGTGGATGCATTTAAGTTCATTACAATTGTACCTGTGATAGTATAACTGCCTGTTCCACTTACTATTGAATTCGTTATCCCGTTAAAAGTAAGCTTCGCACCTGCACTTAAAGTAAATGAACCTGCATTAGATAAGTTACCTGAAATTGTCAGGCCCTGGTTAACCGAGACTGCCAGGGATCCTGTTCCATTTATAGTTAAGGAAAGACAAACATCCGTAGCGGCATTTGCAGTTACAGCAACTGCAGTAGGGATTATAACATTTTCAGTCGCTAAAGGAATATGGGCCAACGACCAATTGCCGGGAGTACCCCAGAGACCTCCTGAAGATATGTTGGTCTGCGCAAAGGCAGTTGTCAACCAAAAAGTGAACACGATATATAGAATTAGCCTGATACTTAGCACAATTAGTTGTTTTCTATTTTAGTGGAGACGATGCATTAGCCAATAAACAATATAGATAGCCAGAACTACAAGGCCAATGCCAAAATACAATCTGTTGGGCCTGGGGGGCCGTGTAAATCCGTTATTGAGTTTATCAAGTCCTATCACATCCTTTTCTGTGCAAAATACTTCTGACGTTCCTGTTTTATTTTTTTCCATTATGGAGTTGTAGCATTTCCAAACGACTGTTTGGGCATAATTCGGGGACGCAATGAAAAATCAACACTCATTATGTAGTAAAGGATAGCAACTAAACACAGAGCCAGTCCGGTCCAGAAACGCCAGTCGTGATGTACACGTTTCCAGTATGGGGGTTGATTATTGTGAACTTTATTTTGTTCCGCTTTAGCCACCCTGTGATGATTATTTTCGTTTTCACTCATTGGAATACCAAATCACTATTTTCTTCCTTTCCAATTACCTCTTACCCATTGGTGGCCTTTATTTGCATCATGATTCCAATGACCCTGATTCCAGCGGTCTCCTGAATGCGGAGGCTTGTCCCAATGACCACCTATGTATCTGTATCCGCCTCCAAATGGTTCCCACTCTTCGCCAATCCACACATGAAAACTGCTGGGCTGGGGACTTACAACTATGACAGGTGCTACAGGTTGAATCTTAACGAAAATCTGAGCTTTGACACAAACAGATGTCAGACTAAAAACAAGCAACACGAAAAAGATTTTACTACTCTTGGTTTTCATAATTCAGGAATTTAAAGGTTCACATGTTAAAATTGTTCTGGGATAATAGGATTTCATTAACTTTTCCCAGGTGCAAAGATTCGGATTTTCAAAATCTCACGTGTTACTTAATTGACATTTAAATATGTATAAATCACACCTTTGTTGGGACAGACAAGAATTCTTGTCTCGGGGAAAAATTCTCTGACTGTTCCCTGACTTTGAAGCTCAACGAAACTTTGAAGCTCAACGAAGCTGTTTTTCATACTGTAGTCGTTTGAATTCAGCTTAAACTTCACTTCAAGTTTGTAATCTATACTTTTCCCTTTGTTAATCAATGTGCAATGTAAATCTCATACTTTATGCTAGTTGTTCCAGGTCACTTCAATAATGCCAGGATCAGCCAGAAGTTCATTTACAATACCACTAATTTCTCCTGAACGAAGCCCGGCGATTTTGGCTGAAATACTGAAGTTCACATCGGTTTTTAAAATGGAACAGTCTGACAGAATCAAACCGGTTTTCGAAAAAAGTTTATTTATTAATTCCATAGATTTTGCACTGTCACAGGTCACAATTTTCAGATTGGTCTGTTTATACTTATCAAAAAACCTTGTTTCCAACAACTTCATTCCCCAAAGGATTGATAAAGCAATGAGTGTAGCCGCCAACGCAGCGAAATACATTCCTCCTCCGGTTGCCAAACCGATTGCTGCAACAGTCCATAGACCCGCCGCGGTTGTAAGACCACGAATAGCACCCTGTTTAAGAAAAAGAATGGTTCCTGCCCCGATAAAACCTATTCCGCTAACCACTTGCGCGGCGATCCGGGAAGGGTCTAACACGACATTCCTGGTGCCTAAAATATCAAAGAAACCAAACGCAGATACCATCATTATAAGGGAAGATCCAACGCAAACCATCATGTGCGTCCGTAAACCTGCAGCCCAGTCCTTGCGTTCCCGTTCGATTCCGATAATACCACCGAAAAATGCAGCCAATGCCAAACGCAAAAGAATTTCAGTCCACACAATCATTTATCCTTATTTTAATTTTGTTGAAATTGCGGAAACAGCAGAACGTCTCTATTACAGACAAAAACAAATCCTTGCAGGAATCACACTTCTGAAGATAAAGCGTTTTTAGTACACAATTGATCCGCTAATAGACTACCTTTATTAAGTACCTCATATGTGTGAATTATGTAACTCAATACGATAGTTATATAATCGCCCCATCTTTTCAGCTTCGCATATTTGCATCCACCGGCACCAAAACCGATAGTGCTGCCGGCATTAATCCCGATAGTATTGAAATTATTCGTAAAATACATGGTCAGTAACCGTTGCAAAATGGCGGTGAAAGAAGAACTGAGAAAATTAGACCTCCACTTCATTCTGGTTGAACTGGGTGAAATTGATATCATGGAAACCATTTCTATCAATCAAAGGGTCCAGCTAAAAGCCGGGCTTCTCGTTTCGGGACTTGAATTAATGGATGACAAAAAAGCCGTTTTAATTGAAAAGATAAAAAATGCTGTTATTGAAATGGTTCATCACTCAGAAGAAGGCCTAAAGGTTAATTTTTCAACGTACCTGAGCGAAAAACTCAAACATGATTATACCTATCTGGCCAACCTGTTTTCAGAAGTTCAGGGAACAACGATCGCTCAGTTTGTGATTTCTCACAAAATCGAACGGATAAAAGAATTAATGATTTATGATGAACTGAATATTACTGAAATTGCCTGGAAAATGAACTACAGCAGTGTTGCTCATCTCTCCAATCAGTTCAAAAAAGTAACCGGTCTGTCCCCCTCGCATTTCAAACAACTGAAAGACAAAAGAAGAAGTCCACTCGAAGAAGTCGGGAATACTGCAGTTAAAGTTCAGGAAACAGAATGATAAAGGCCAAAAGAGCAGATAAAGAAGAGTTAATCTTTACCCTTAATGAACTAGCCAGAGAAAAGGAAGAAAAGAAAAAACTGCTGCTAGAATTAAATAGTGCCAAAGAAGAGCTTGCTTTTCAAAACAATGAAAAAGGAAAAAGGGCTGCAGAGCTGAAAATTGCAGACACAGAACTAAATTTTCAAAATAAAGAGAAAGAAAAACGGGAAATTGCCAACAAAGACCTGGAAGCATTTAATTATTCCGCGAAATTGGCCGCTCAATATGCCCGAAGTCTTATTGAAGCAAGTCTTGATCCTTTATTTACGATAAGTCCGGATGGGAAAATAACCGATATGAACAATGCCTCCATCAACATTATTGGCAGGCCCCGCAATGAACTGATCGGGACAGATTTTTTCAATTATTTTACCGAGCCTGGAAAAGCGAAAGATGGCTATAAACAGGTATTTTCAAAAGGCTTTGTAGCAGATTATCCGTTGACAATAAAAGACCACAAACTTACCGATGTGCTTTTTAATGGATCAGTATACAAAGACGGGCAAGGAATCGTTCTTGGTATTGTAGTGGTTGCCCGGGATATAACAAAACAAAAGAAAATTGAAACGGAGCTGATGGAGGCAAAAATATTTGCCGAACTGGCTACAAGCATAGCAGAAGACGCCAAAAGTAAAGCAGAAAATGCAACCCGAATCGCGGAAGACGCAGTAAAAGCCAAGCAGCAGTTTTTGTCAAATATGAGTCACGAAATAAGAACGCCGATGAATGCGATTATCGGTTTTACAAAAGTGGTTTTAAAAACAGAGCTGACAGCAAAACAAAAAGAATACCTCACAGCTATAAAAATAAGCGGAGATGCTTTAATTGTATTGATTAACGACATTCTCGATCTGGCCAAAGTTGACTCAGGCAAAATGACGTTCGAGCAAACTCCGTTCAAGCTGGCTCTTTCTATTTCAGCAATGCTGCATCTGTTTGAAACAAAGATTCAGGAAAAAAATCTGAAACTAATCAAGGAATACGATGAGAATATACCTCAGGTATTAATCGGAGATCCGGTCAGACTGCATCAGATAATACTGAATCTTGTAAGTAACGCAGTAAAATTTACAACCTACGGTAGTATAACCGTAAATGTAAGGCTGCAGCACGAAGATCAAAATCAGGCGATCGTAGAATTTTCTGTTTCGGATACGGGTATAGGAATTGCAGCAAATAAAATCGACAAAATATTTGAAAATTTTCAACAGGCCTCCAGCGGCACTTCAAGATTATATGGGGGAACCGGCCTGGGCCTGGCCATTGTTAAACAGCTCGTAGAACCCCAGGGCGGAACAATAAAGGTCGTAAGCAAACTAGACGAAGGCTCAACGTTCAGTTTCACTCTTGGTTTTCAAAAAACAAAATTTGATGCCGAACCGATCTCGATGGACATAGAACTCGACCCGGAGACAAAAAAAATAAAAATTTTAGTTGTAGAGGACATTGCACTCAATCAATTGCTGATGAAAACACTTTTGGATGAATTTGGTTTTGAAAGGGACATTGCAGCAAACGGAAAAATTGCCATTGAAAAACTGCAAACCAAAAACTATGACATCATTTTAATGGACCTTCAGATGCCTGAAATGAATGGTTTTGAAGCAACGGCATATATACGCAAGGAGTTAAATTCAAACATACCCATCATCGCACTTACAGCTGATGTAACTACAGTGGATTTGGCAAAGTGTAAAGCGGTAGGAATGAATGATTACATTGCCAAACCAGTAGATGAAAAATTATTGTACAGTAAAATAGTCGGTCTGGTAAAAAAAACAATGCCCTCCAATTCAATTGTTTCGGCAGATATCCATCAAAGTAAAAAATCGAAATACATTGACTTGAATTACCTGAACAGGCGAACAAAATCAAATCCGAAATTAATGATGGAAATGATCTCCCTTTATCTGGAACAAACACCTTCCTTAATCGGCATTATGAAACAAAGCCTGAAGGACAAAGACTGGAAATCACTGCATTCTGCTGCACACAAGATGATCCCTTCTTTTTCAATAATCGGCATGAGTGTTGATTTTGAGGAAATTGCAAAGAAAGTGCAGGAATTTGCTTCAACCCAGCAACAAACGGAAGGTATACCGGATTTAATGACGCAGTTGGAAAATGCCTGTATTCAGGCATGTGCAGAATTGGAAGTGGAATTAACAGCAATGAAAAATAAGGCCGTATGAAAAAAGAAAAAATTAAACTATTCCTGGTAGATGACGACAGCTTATTTTTAAAATCGCTTGAAATAGAATTCCTGCAGCATGCCGATTTTGAAATAGAAACTTATCTGACGGGAGAGTTGTGCCTGAAGAGTATTGCTCATAATCCAGATGTGATTATTCTGGATTATCACCTGGACGGAACGGATAAAAAGGCAATGAACGGAATGGAAACGCTTGATAAAATAAAGGCCCTGCACCCGGATATCCCTGTTATTATGCTGTCTTCCCAGGATAAAATTGAAGTGGCCATCAACTGTATGCACCACAGGGCTTTTGACTACGTAGTTAAAAGTGAAACGGCATTTACCCGTCTGCAAAAAATAATCACAACAATTTTTCATTATAAAAAAATGGAAAAGGAACTGAATTGGTACATGGGACGCATGTAATATAGCAGATGCAAACAGTAGCCATAGAATCCGGTGATCCGATGGAGATGGAGAAGAAGATAGAAAAGCAGTTGGAGCTGGCTCAGCGTTCAGTCAATACCATTCGGTTTCTTTCTATTGATGCGATACAAAAAGCGAAGAGCGGTCATCCGGGTCTGCCTATGGGTGCTGCTCCAATGGCCTATGTTCTTTGGACACGATTTCTGAAGCACAATCCATCCAATCCAAAATGGTTCGACCGGGATCGTTTTGTTTTGTCTGCAGGTCATGGCTCTATGTTGCTTTACAGTTTATTGCATCTTACCGGCTATGATTTGACCCTGGATCAAATCAAACAATTTCGGCAATGGGGCAGTAAGGCACCTGGGCATCCCGAATATGGAATTAC
>JABDFU010000064.1 GCA_013286385.1 Bacteroidota bacterium | reverse complement strand
CATTACCGTATGCTCAGAAGGCGGATAATCAATATTCAGATACCCCTGCAGGTAACGTTGTCCGCAGCCCAAATGAATTTTCATTTCATCATCCTCCTTACAACTTTTGCCTTCTTAACAATCAAGGCCATTTTCAATATACGATCCAGCGACGAAAGACCTGTCAGTTCTTTTACAGCTGCTGCATTTACATCATAGGTAAAAAAAAGAGCGGCAAAAAACCGAATGAATTTCCAGTCTGTTCCCAAGGCCTGCTTTTTGTTTGCTGCGGCCTTCTTTATTTTTTCATAAAGATAAACATATTCAACCACCTGAACTTCCCGGGTCATGCATTCATTGGTCACACTGTGGCTTACCCCGCTTGCGCTGGTAATCAGATCCCGTTCGATAAATACAAAATCAGGGGAGGCCGAAAGCATCTGAATATAAAAATAAACATCAACCACCCATTTCAGTTTCGGATCAAATAAAAATTCAGGAGGATTTCTGAACAGGCATACACTGGGGGCCCCGACTTTATTTCCGAAAAACAACAAAGCCGGATTTTTGTTCAGGCCTTTCAGGTAAGCAGCATCCGGCAGGTTTTTCGTACTGATTCCGGTACTTGCATTGAAACTCTGGGACGCGCTGAAACCGAAACGACTGGTTTTATTTTTTTCCATTTCCTTTACAAAACAGTCAAGGCTGTCAGGATACGTGAACCAGTCGTCGTGATGCATTATTTTAATCCACTCTCCCTTTGCAAGCCGGATAGCCTGGTTCCAGTTTTCAGGAGAACCCAGTCTGACCTGATTTTTATGATACCTCAGCCGGGTACCGAAATTAAATTCTGCCAGAACTTTCCCCACCGAATCATCCCGACTGTCATCAGTGACAATCAGTTCAAAATCCCTGAACGTCTGAACAGAAACCGACTCCAGGGTTTTTCTAAGGTATTCGGTTTGCCGGTAAGCAGGTATGCAAATAGATACTTTCACAGAAACCACAGGTTCAGGGTTTAATAATCAGGCCCTGGGAGGTAGGCAAAGACAACACTTCAACCCCTTTCGAACGGGCAAATTGATCGTGTGCATGCTTTTGCTCAATAGCTCCCGGATAGCCGTAATCATCAAGGATGATCAGTCCTCCGCTAACCATTTTTGGCCAGAAAAAATTCAACGCGTCGACTTCGGGCCTGACGCAGTTCATATCAACAGACAGGTAACTCACTTTTTCGGTAAGGGCCAGGGGGAGGGTATCGGGAATGGCGCCTTTGATAATCTCCACGTTGAATCCCCGAAATGTTTTCAGGACCTGCTCATACAGATCGGTTTTCTTTTTATATCCCAGCTTCTGATCCCTTTGCATTTCATAGTCAGAACTGTAACGCTCATCCATTCCTGAAAAGGTATCCATCAGGAAATACTTTTTTTTCAGCTTATTAAAATCCACATAATTTACAATAGCCCTTGCACAAAAACCGGTGTTTACACCGCAATCCACGAAATCCCCTTCAAGTTTTGCAGCATGGGAGGCAGCCCAGCACAGTACATGTACCCTCCACTGTATATCGTAATCCCTCAGCAGATCCCCTCCTATTTCTTTGCAAAGCCGGTAGGATTCAGCGAAACGAGGCTCGGTCATAAAATCGGCATTGTGATAGGTAAACAACAAATCATTTGCGTACCGTATGTCCTTTTTCGGAAGCACGTAATAATCCTTCAGATCCACATTTCGGTAGCGAACCGCGTTGGCTACGAAAGGCGGAAGAGCCTTGTACAGGAATGATTTCAAACGCTCTTTCAATTTCTGTCTGACGTTGGTTGGTGTTTCGTTTCCCATTTGCAAAGCGGTCTGACCATCCCCGGAAATCCAAGCGTGTACTGTCCCCTGGCCGAATCTCCCCTGAGGTAATCGACCACATTGAAACTGACGGCACCGTGCTCCTGAAAATAAATGGTAAACGGCTCGATTTTAATTATGGCAGCGCCCACAATGACATAACCTTCTGAGAGAAGATTGGGAGGAATCCACATGGTAGTCGTGTATACTCCCTTTTTTCTGGGTTGGGTTCTTCCTTCAGAAACCACATCGTGGGTATTGAAAATATTTACTCCGTCTTCGTTGTGAAAATTATAGGAATGGGTAAACACATCCCCTTCCTGAAGTACTTCGTACTCCATTGAAATTCCGATCGGTCTGGCAATATCGAAACTTTGCTTTATTTCAAAGCCTTCGTCATGCACCCTTACCTCCCTTAGTTTAACGATGGCGTTGGAAGGTGGTTTCGGATGTCCCAGCCAGCTCCTTTTTGAATTTGTCTCAGAGCCCGTGGTCAGGTAGGATTTGACAACCGTTACGGTTTCACCGAAAGCTTTGACCTGACCGTTATCCAGAAGTATCGTCCGGGGACAAAGCCGCTGAACAGTCTCCATGTTGTGGCTCACAAAAAGCAGAGTCCGGCCTTCTTCAGCAATTTCCCCCATCTTGCCCAGGCATTTTTTCTGAAAGGAGCTGTCTCCAACCGCCAGGACCTCGTCGATGATCAGGATTTCGGGATCGAGGTGGGCAGCGACAGCAAACGCCAAACGCACATACATACCCGAAGAAAAACGTTTTACGGGCGTGTCCAGAAAGCGGCTCACTTCTGCAAATTCTACAATCTCATCAAATTTTTTCTGAATATCCGATTTACTCATTCCCAGGATGGATCCGTTCAGAAAAATATTTTCACGTCCCGTAAGTTCGGGATGAAATCCGGTGCCCACTTCCAGTAAACTGGCAACCCTTCCTTCGAGTGTAATTTTTCCGCGGGTTGGAGATACGATCCTGCTCAAAATTTTGAGCAGTGTCGATTTTCCGGCTCCGTTGCGGCCTATGATTGCGATACGCTCACCCTGATTGATTTCAAAGGAGACCTCTTTCAGCGCCCAGAACTCTTCGGATTCTGTTTGACGAAGAAGGGATTGACCTGCAAATGCATTTTTTACTTTGCCGGCAATAACATCCCGGAGCGCCACATAGGACTCCTTTCGCTGATGGCTCAGCCTATAGCTTTTGCTTAGCTTTTCGACCTGTATGACCGGATGGCTCATATAATATCCGCAAATGTTTTTTCCATTCTCCTGAAATACCAGATTCCAATGAGCAGCAGGACCAGACTGACAGCAAGTGAAAGACAAAAATCAAAAAGGTTGCCTGAAATTTTTTCGCCCAAAATAGACCAGCGGAAGCCGTCGATAACGGCGACCATCGGGTTGAGCGCATACACATGCTTTAAAAAACGGGGGATTTTTTCAGAAGAATAAACGGCCTGGCTGTTGAATCCCACCGGACTGATGTACAATCCGATCTGAATAATAAACGGAATCACGTAGCGGAAATCCCGGTATTTCACATTTAGTGCCGCAATGAACAAGCCCGACCCCATAGCCGTAACCGTAGCCAGAATCAAAAAAAGAGGCAGAAAAAAAATCCGCACGCCAGGCAGGTACTGATAGTACACAAACAATCCGGCCAGAATAAGAAAGGAGATAAAAAAATCAATCAGACTGACAATAATAGTACTCGAAGGAACAATCAGCCGGGGAAAATAAACCTTGGTCAGCAGATTTGAATTGGCTACCAGCGAACCGGCTGATTCCCCGAAGGCATTCGAAAAAAATTGCCAGGGCAGCATTCCGGCACAAACCATAATCGCATAAGGAACCCCGTTACCTGCATGAAAATTCCCCAGCTTGTTAAACACAAGGGTAAAAACCACAATGGTAATAAAGGGCCGGAGCACACTCCACAAAACCCCGATCGCGGTTTGCTTATACCTTACCAGTACATCCCTCCAGGCCAGAAAATAAAAAAGACCCCTGTAATTCCAGAGGTCTCTCCAATAGAAGGCACTCCGGGAATTTGGTTCGATTATTATTTTCCTTGCTGTGCTCAATATTCCTGTTCAATATTCATCCCTAATCGCTATTCGCTTATTTAGCAATATTCACCGCCCGTGTTTCTCTTATCACCGTAACTTTCACCTGCCCCGGATAGGTCATCTCGGTCTGAATTTTCTGAGCGATGTTGAACGAAAGCAGTTCGGCGTCTTTATCACTTACCTTCTCACTGCCTACGATCACGCGTAACTCACGCCCGGCCTGAATGGCGTAGGATTTTTCCACGCCTGGGTAGGAAAGAGCAAGCGACTCCAGGTCCTTCAGGCGCTTGATATACTGCTCCACAACCTCCCTGCGGGCTCCCGGACGGGCACCTGAGATGGCGTCACATACCTGAACGATAGGGGAAATCAGCGAGGTCATTTCTACCTCGTCGTGGTGAGCTCCTATCGCATTGCAAACTTCCGGTTTCTCCTTGTATTTTTCGGCAAGTTTCATGCCCAGGATGGCGTGTGGCAATTCGGGCTCATCGTCCGGAACTTTTCCGATGTCGTGCAACAGTCCGGCACGCTTGGCAATTTTCGGATTGATACCCAGCTCGGCAGCCATAATTGCGCAGAGATTGGCTACTTCACGGGAGTGCTGCAGCAAATTCTGACCATAAGAAGAACGGTATTTCATGCGGCCTACCATACGAATCAGTTCAGAGTGCAAACCGTGAATTCCAAGATCAATACAGGTGCGCTTGCCGGTCTCTATTATTTCCTCGTCAATTTGTTTTTTTACCTTCTCCACGATTTCTTCGATGCGTGCCGGGTGTATACGCCCGTCGGTGACCAACTGGTGCAGGGACAGCCTTGCAATTTCACGGCGAACAGGATCGAATCCCGAAAGAATAATGGCTTCGGGTGTATCGTCAACGATGATTTCAATTCCGGTAGCTGCTTCCAGCGCACGTATATTTCTTCCCTCCCGCCCGATGATCCTTCCTTTCATTTCATCGCTTTCAATATTGAATATCGAAACCGAATTTTCTATGGCATGCTCTGTGGAAACACGTTGAATGGTCTGAATGATAATTTTTTTGGCCTCTTTGTTGGCCGTCAGTTTGGCCTCGTCCATGATGTCCTTGATATAGGACATGGCCTCGGTTTTTGATTCCGCTTTTAAGGATTCGACCAATTGCGTCTTCGCAGCGTCCGCCGAAAGTCCCGACAACGCTTCCAGCTGATCCACGGATCGTTTATGGGCCTTGTCCACTTCCGATTGTTTGCGGTTTAATATTTCGAGCTGCTGGGTCAGGTTCTGCTTGATGTTTTCAGCTTCAGCGGTTTTACGCTGAAGTTCTTCCATCTTTTGGGAAACCGAGGCCTCTTTTTGTTTGATTTTATTTTCTGCTGCTATGACCACCTGGTTTCGCTCACTGATCGCCTTGTCGTGATCCGTTTTCAGCTGAAGAAATTTTTCCTTGGCCTGGAGAATCTTTTCGTTTTTCAGCGCCTCCGCTTTTACTTCGGCTTCTTTCAGCAAAATATCTCCTTTTTGCTTTACGTTCCTTCGTATAACCCTGCCGGCAATAAATGCGCCAAGTCCGAGGGCCACTATTGCCGTTGAGACAATACTGATTATCATTGTCAGATCCATATTCATAATTCACTTTTTAAGGCTGCTGCAGTGGTAGCCAATAAAAGTCAAGACGCTATCGAAGCTGGGAGGAAATAAGAATGTCCATTTGGGTCAATTGGCGGGCCAATTGGGCATCAGAGGAGTTGGTCTTGTTTTCAAGCTGAATATATTGGGTCGCCAGCTGTAATGCACACATGGCCAATAAATCGCGTTTGTCACTAATCCCATACACTTCCTTCAATGCTTTTATTTTATCATTAATCAACTGGGCAGCCTGGGTGACATTTTGCTGGTCCTCCGGCTTAACCTTAATCGGGTACGTATTCCCCGAAATTGAAACTGATATGGATACTTCTTTCACCTGTTCAATAGAGCTATGCTTTTATCAATTTCGCGCACCAGCTCGTTAATTTTTAATTTAATGTCCTTTGTTTGTTCGGTATTCCGGTTAAGGGTCATAGCCAGCCTTAATTTTACAACAGTTCCTTCCAGTTCCTGTTTTTCAATCAACAGCCTTTTATTCTCTTCCTTTAACCTTGCCTGCAAATGTACTAATTTTTCAATTTTAGTCTGAAGGGCTGACGAGATTGTGGCTAAATCCTTCATTCTGTTTTAAATAGGGGTTCTGCGATCAAAAATACATAATTTTACAGGCTGATGTCCGAAAAATCCAGATTTCTCCCGCTGTTGTTGATTGCACTTCAGGTATCAGCCCAAAATCCACTTCCGGTCAATTATTTTCAGGCGCCACTCGATACGGTACTTCAGCTGGCAGGTAATTTTGCCGAACTCAGGCCCAATCACTTTCATGCCGGAATCGACATCAAAACCTTTAATAAAACCGGTATGCCGGTTCATGCGGCTGCCGATGGCTATGTGTCAAGGATTAAAATTTCGAGTTTCGGATACGGTAAAGTGATTTACATTACGCATCCGAACGGATTTGTGACGGTATACGGCCACTTGTCTGGCTTCAATACCGTTATCTCCGATTATATCAACGAACAGCATTACGCTCAGAAAAAATTCGAAATCGAACTGTTTCCAAAACCCGGACAGTTTCAGGTAAAGAAAAATGAAATTATTGCCTATTCGGGGAATACGGGAAATTCGGGAGGGCCGCACGTACATTTTGAAATCCGAAGCGAAAAATCTGAAAAAGCCATCAATCCGCTTCTTTTCGGCATCAGGGTGGCTGACAACCAAAAGCCTCAGATCAGGCAAATCAAAATATACCCTGCAGACCAGGATGCATTGATAAACGGACACAATCAAAGTTTTGTTCAGAAAGACAGTGTCAGCCTTTGTGGCAACATTTATTTCGGAATGGAGGCCTTCGACACAGAAAACGGAGGGGGAGGAAAAAACGGAGTTTACTCGGTAGAGCTTCTGGTCAATGGGAAACGCATTTATTATCATCAAATGGACAGCATCGGGTTTGACCAGACCAGGGCCATTAACTCTTTTATCGACTATCCCTGGTATTTAAAAAAACATGTTCTGATTCAAAGAAGCTACGTAGAAGAAAACAACAAACTGGAGATCTACCACAACGTAGTAAACAGAGGAGTCTGTTTTTTTGACCCCGACAGCAGTTATCACATACGCTACATTTTAAAAGACATTGCCGGAAACACAAGTTCAAAAGAATTTCACACGTATTCAAAACCGGGCATTAAAAAGCCGGCCTCAGGCGCTGAAAAACCAAAACCGGTCAATCTGAAATGCACTGCAGATTATACGTACAAGGATGAAAACTTTAAACTGTTCATACCGGCGAATTGCCTGTACAGTGATATCGACTTCGACTACCGTTTTTTCAAGAGCAAAAATCGCCAGGCCTATTCCCTCATAAACCGTATCGGGGATCCCGAAATACCTTTGAACGACTTTATCAGTATTTCTGTTAAAGTTTTCGGGTATTCGGATTCGCTTAAAAAGCACCTGTTTATTGCCCGCATTTCTCCAGGAGGACAAAAGGAGTACATTGGCGGAGATTGGTCGGCTGATTTTTTAACGGCAAAGACAAACCAGTTTGGTGATTACCAGGTGCTTGCCGACACGACGGCTCCGACTATCCAGGCCCTTACTATTTCAGAAGGGAAAAAAATTACAAGTCAGAAAACCATTGACTTTAAAATAAACGATGACTTTTCAGGGATAGGGAATTTCGAAGGCTTCATTGACGGAAACTGGATACTCCTGGACTATGAATACAAGCAAAACAAAATTTCCTATACGATCGGGTCTTTGAAAGGCAAAAATCACGTGTTAAAACTGCTGGTGACTGACAAAGCTCACAACCAAAGGGTCTTTAGTTGCAATTTCAGCAGTTTATGAACTTAACATGCCATAGTGAATAAAAAACAGGTATTAATCAGCACATTTTTGTTGTTTTTTACAAATATTTCAATATTTTTGCCTGAATTATAAGTTAATGTTTACCAACACAATATGAGAAAAATTGTACATGTAGTTCTTTTGATTTTACCTGCTTTGTTTTTTGCACAGCGTCGCAACAGGTACAAATGGGAATGGGTAGGAGGAACAGGACCAAATAATTTTCTGGGCGCAATTGGTGGCTCACCTAATATAGGCCAGCACGGCTTTACGGGCTTTCAGGATTGGAACTGGTACTCAACCCGTCCGACTTTTTCAGCCGGACTTCGATACAAAAACACCAGGCACTTTGCTTTCAAAAGTTCGCTTGATCTGGCCTGGCTCTATGGCAGCGACACGTATTCAGATAATTTTTACCGGCACAACCGCAATATCAGTTTTCTTACAACCCTTGTTGAGCTTTCGGCCCAGGCCGAATATTATCCCTTCAAAGAAGCCCAGGGAAGTTTGTACCGTGTAAAAAACAGCCGGGGGAAAAAGAAGCTGAATCTTAACCCCTATGTTTTCGCTGGCGTAGGAGCACTCTACTTTGACCCCAGAGCGCAGTGGAATTCAGGTGTGGGAGCTACAGGACAGTGGTACAACCTGAAATCCCTGCATACCGAGGGACAAGGTCTTCCGGGAGGTCCTGCTGAATATTCGAGTTTTGCGGTTTCATTGCCTTTCGGGGCAGGGATGAAATATTCGCTGGACAAACAATGGAGCATAGGATTTGAACTGGGCCTGCATTATACCAATTCGGACTGGCTTGATGATACACATGGCGTGTATTACAACAACGCCGCTATTGTTGCGGCGTATGGTGCTGCTGCCGGCCACTTTGCCGATCCTTCACTTTCTGCCGCGGCAGCCGGAGGCCCTCCCACCGGCACTGAAGGGATCACCGGAGTGGGCCAGAAAAGAGGATTTGATTCTCACTTCAACGACGCCTACGTATTCGGACTTTTCAATGTGAACTACAAAGTAATGTATCGTAAAAGAACTCGTTCGAAATTCTAACGGCGGGCTTATATGTCGAATTCGACTTTTGCCTTTAAGCAATTCACAATCAACCAGGACAAATGCGCTATGAAAGTCGGCACTGATGCTGTATTGCTGGGCGCCTGGGTGGATGCATCGCAATCAACTGCTATTCTCGATATCGGCACAGGCACGGGTGTGATTGCCATTATGCTGGCGCAAAAATCAACGGCAAAGATTGACGCGATTGATATTGACCAGGATGCCTGTGAACAGGCTCGTGAAAATGTCTTGTCCTGTCCCTGGAAGGACAGGATTCATATTCATCCGATAGCCTTTCAGTTTTTTTCCCAGGAACAAAAAACAAAATACGATCTGATTGTAAGTAATCCCCCCTATTTCGTGAACTCGAGCAAAACCCCAGAGCATTCCAGAACGTTTGCCAGGCATACCGATATGCTCGAATTTGACGAGTTGCTCGATGGCGTGTTGTCGCTTTTGAGTCCTGACGGAAAATTTTATGTAATCCTGCCGTCCAAAGAAGGCGAATTTTTCAGGGACCTGGCCCAGCTCAGAGGACTTTTCCTGAACAAGCTCATGCGGGTACGAACCCGACTCGACAAGCAGGAAAAACGCTACATCATGCGTTTTGAGAGAGCCCGGAAACATTTCTCCGAAGAATCGCTGACCATTGAAAATCCTGAAAGACATTCCTACACCGAAGAATATAAAAATCTTACGAAGGACTATTACCTGGCGTTTTAAGAAACGATCTCCCTGAATACAATCCCGAGTGTCTGCAATTCGTTCAAAACAGGAACATACCATTCTTTATCCGTGGGAATGCAGACCCCTCTTTTCTTAATCTGCCCCTTGAGTATGAGTTTTACCGCGATTGCCATAGGAAGGCCTACGGTTTTGGCCATGGCCGTATTCAGCTGATCTTCGCCTTTTACATCAAGTACTGAAGTGATTTTTTTTTCAGTTCCCTCAGTACGGCAGACAAATTTATGGATCATGACAATCCTGTCTTTATCCCCTTCTCTGAGTTTCCATTTTTCCTCCAGCAAATCCTGCAGAATCCGGGCTGGTGTACCTGAGCTTCGTTTTATTTTTTCATCCCCTAAAATTCCCAGCCAGTTGATTTTTTCAAGGACCGGTGAATCTTCTTGCTCACCTAAAAACGCCGCCAGCCTTGACCTCAGATTTCCTTTGAGCTGCAAAGGCAAATAAGACCCCAGTAATTCAGCATACGTCAGCTGATTGCAATCGGTTATGGTATAGGTATCATCGGTTAAACCCAGTTTAACAAACACATTCCAGGCAGCGCAGAATCCCGGTGAACGCAATGTGCCTCTGAGAAGGCTGGGAATCAGCGCCAATCCGTAAGGATGACGGTAGGACAGCGAATCTCTGTTGGCATAAGCGTCAAACCTGCCCACCCGATCAACTTCGAGGCTTTCTGTTTCTGAAAAAATGCGGTTATAGGGAATGTACCGGAGTTGACCATTTTCAATATACTGGGCTGTGCCCTGACCGGCAACAACCACATTTCTTGGATTCCAGGTAAATTTATAGGACCAGGGATTCGTATCGCTTTCAGGGGAAATCAGGCCGCCGCAGTACGATTTGAAGGACGTGATCTCCCCGCCCGATGCTTTAATGCGGTCAATCAGTTGCATGGCACTCATGTGATCGATTCCGGGATCCAGACCCATTTCATTCAGGAATACCAGGTCTTTTAAACTAGCCTCAGCATCCAGTGCGGCAATCTCACGCGATACGTAGCTGGCTGTTACCAGATGTTTTCCAAAGCTGAGACAGTCCCGGGCAACCAGCAAATGCAAAGCAGCCGGCAGCATAGAGACGACCACCGTAGCACTTTTGATTACCGATTCCCGCATAAGAGCGTCGTTAACATCAAAATAAATGGCTCGGCCATTTTTATGTCCTGCAATTTTTTGCGCTGCCAGATCGGGCGCAACATCTCCGACAACAATTTCCCAGTTTTCGGTCTGGGCGTGCGTTAACAAATAAGAAATTAAAAAAGCCGATGAACGTCCGGCGCCGATTACGAAGACTGTAGGCATACTTAAATTATGAGATTGACAATTCAAAGGTAGAACTTATTACGAATTTTTTTTGCTGCAAATCCTTACCTTCGTCGCATGAACAATTGCCGAATAAATAATTGCTGCATGAATAATTCTGTTGCCATATGAAAATTATTCTGATTCGGGCCGCCGCGATTTCGGCGGCCACCTCAGTAGCTCTCGGAGCCCTTGGAGCCCATGCCCTGAAGGACAAACTAAGCCCCGAACTGCTTCAGGCTTTTGAAACCGGTGTACGCTATCAGTTTTACCACAGCCTGGCTCTTTTGGCCGTAGCACTGTTAATCGACCACAGCATCTCCGGCAACTCCGGTATTTCCCGCAACTCCGGCTTTTTGAAGTATTCGGCCCGATTATTCCTTTTGGGCATTGTTTTATTTTCGGGCTCCCTGTATTTTCTGGCGCTTAAACCGCTTTGTGGAATCGAAGGCCTGCGCTGGATCGGCGCAGTAACGCCGTTAGGCGGGCTTTGCTTTATAGCAGGCTGGATTCTGTTGGCCTTCTCCTTTTCCTCCGCATCAGCCAAACAATCTTAATTCAGATGAACAATCCAGACTACGGGGCCTACCAGACTCTACTGAAAAAAATAACTGACCTGAACGCTGCCGGAGCTGTTCTGAGCTGGGATCAGGAAGTGATGATGCCTCCCAAAGGAGCCGATTTCAGGGCTCAGCAACTGGCCACCCTGGCAGGACTTTCACACCAGCAGGCAACAGATCCCCCTTTGGGGACATTACTTGAAAAGCTCAGCGCAGACCATTCACTTACCGAAAAAGAAAAGCGAAACATCCTGCGCTCCCGCAAGGATTTCAACGATCGCACCAAACTCAGTGTTGAGTTTGTAGAAACACTTAACCGCTGTGCATCCGAAGGTTTCCAGGCCTGGCAACAAGCCAAAAAGGAAAACAAGTTCAGCATTTTCGAACCCAAACTGGCAAAACTTGCAGAACTGAAACGTCGGGAATGCGAGCTTATCGGTTATAAAGAGCATCCTTACGATGCGCTGATCGATCAGTTTGAACCCGGACTGAACACCCGGATACTGGAAGATCTGTTTAAAGAGGTACGCAGTCAATTGCTCCCTCTGATCCAAAAAATTGCAGCAGCCCGGCAAAACGAAAATAGTTTTCTGAATAAACACTACAACAAAGACAAGCAATGGGATTTCGGTATCGGCGTGTTGAAAAAAATGGGCTACGATTTTGAAGCCGGACGCCAGGATCTTTCGAGTCATCCTTTTACCATAGGATTCTGCTCCCGGGACGTGAGGATTACCACCCGGATCAACGAGCAGAATTTCAGCGAAATGCTCTGGAGCACCATTCACGAAGGAGGACATGCGCTCTACGAGCAGGGCTTGCTGGCTGAAAACTACGGATTACCCTCAGGGGAACCCATTTCCCTGGGTATTCACGAAAGCCAATCCAGGCTGTGGGAGAACAACGTAGGCAGGTGCCTGCCTTTCTGGAAAGCAAATTACCCGGCACTTCAGACCCAGTTTCCAGAAAACCTGAAATCAGTGGGGATCGAAGATTTTTACAAAGCCATCAACCGGGTCGCACCCTCCCTGATACGCACCAGCGCAGACGAACTGACCTACCACTTTCACGTAATGATACGTTTTGAAGTGGAAAAGGCACTGATCGAAAAGAGCATAGAGGTAAGCCATATTCCCGAATTCTGGAATGCGAAATACAAGAAATACCTTGGGGTAAATGTGCCGGATGAGGCCAATGGAGTGCTTCAGGATGTTCACTGGAGTCACGGAGGATTCGGTTATTTCCCGACCTACTCCCTGGGCAGCTTTTACGCCGCACAATTT
>JABDFU010000063.1 GCA_013286385.1 Bacteroidota bacterium | reverse complement strand
TACATTACCGATCGTTTTCTTCCGGATAAAGCCATCGACCTGATGGATGAAGCAGCCAGCAAATTGCGGCTTGAAATGAATTCAATGCCACTCGAACTGGATGAAGCAGAGCGCAAAATAAGGCAACTCGAAATTGAACGGGAAGCCATAAAGCGTGAAAACGACAAGAGTAAACTGGAGAGTCTGAGCAAAGAAATTGCCGAACTCAGCGACAAGCGCGCGGATATACGCGCGCAATGGAAAAGCGAAAAAGAGGTTGTCGACACTATTCAAAAAGTCAAACAGCAAATTGACGAATTTAAATTTCAGGCCGAACAGGCCGAACGGGGCGGAGATTACGGGAAGGTAGCCGAAATCAGATATGGAAAAATAAAGGAAGCCGAAAAGCAGCTCGAAGTCCTTCAGCAGAAAGTGGACGAAATGAAAGCCAAAGGTAACCAGTTGGTAAAAGAGGAAGTCGACAGCGAGGACATTGCGGGAGTGGTGAGCAGATGGACAGGAATACCTGTCAGCCGAATGCTTCAGAGCGAACGGGAAAAACTACTTGACCTTGAACAGGAACTCCACAAACGTGTAATCGGTCAGGAAGAAGCCATTGCTGCCATTTCGGATGCTGTCCGCAGAAGCCGGGCCGGTATGCAGGACAAACGCAAGCCCATAGGGTCCTTCATTTTTTTAGGTACGACCGGAGTCGGAAAAACAGAACTGGCAAAAGCCCTTGCCGAATTTCTGTTTAACAACGAAAACGCCATGACTCGCATTGACATGAGCGAATACCAGGAACGCCATTCGGTGAGCCGTCTGGTTGGAGCACCTCCTGGCTATGTCGGTTACGATGAGGGGGGACAACTTACAGAAGCCGTCCGAAGGAGGCCTTACAGTGTAGTACTTCTTGACGAAATTGAAAAAGCACATCCCGACGTCTTCAACATTTTATTACAGGTTCTGGACGACGGACGGCTGACCGATACCAAAGGAAGGGTCGTTAATTTCAAAAATACCATTATCATTATGACCTCTAATATAGGATCTCAAATCATCCAGGCAAATTTTGAAAAACTCAACGATAAAAACCGGGAGGACATTATCGATCGCACAAAAACAGAAGTTTTCGAACTGCTCCGGCAAACAATTCGTCCTGAGTTTCTGAACCGTATTGATGAAATTATTATGTTTGCTCCGCTTACAGAGAAAGAAATAAGGAAGATTGTCGAAATGCAGATCAAAAACGTTCAGCTGATGCTTGCCGAAAGCGGAATTACAATCGGGTACACCGAATATGCTCTGGAGTGGATTGCAAAAATAGGTTTCGACCCGCAATTCGGAGCCCGCCCGCTAAAAAGGGCGATTCAGAAATATGTGCTGAACGACCTGAGCAAGCAAATTCTCTCAGGAAAAGTCAAAAAAGATTCTGAAATTTTGCTGGATGTTTTTGACGATCAGGTTGCCTTCAGAAATCCAAAAATGGAGGAGAAAAGAAAAAAATAAGGCTGGTATGTTTACAAAGTTCAATGTGCTTTCCTTTGTCATCCTGTTTGTCATTAATAGCATTCCAATTTATTTCAGTCATAAGAGAAGACGTTTTGCCTGGTATTCGAGCAAAATTTTTATAGTTCTTTTTTCCTCCTATTGGGTGCTGATGATCTATTATTTTCAGTCCTTTGGGTTTTTCTATCCCGCACTCAATGGTGAAAAACCTGGCAACATTAAAAAACCGAGCAGTTACGAAACTATTTATTCGATCAAATCAAATTATGAAAACGAAACGATGGCGCAACTGCAGAGACTCCATGCCATCATGAAATGGTCGCTTATTCAGGCCATTCTTGTCTTGTTTTTTGCCGCCTTTGGAATACTTTGGTTGAATGAAAAGGTTGATTATTATACGCGTATCATTGTAATCTTTGTCTTTCTCCTTGGCTTTTGCATTTTCATTTCAAAAGAGGGGCTATTCAAGACAGGCTACGAAGCCATTTTCAGATAATTGAAGAGCGGAGAGCATCAGTTCAATGGGAACGTAGCCGAGGCCGAAATTAAAGCCTCCGCAAAAGCTGACTTATCAAGCCCCAGATCGATTTTCTTTTCGGCGAAAAACTTCACCAGATTTTCTGTTGCCATATTACCCACCAGTTCGTCCTCTGCCATCGGACAGCCACCAAAACCTTTCAAAGCCGAATCAAACCTGCGGCAGCCGTTATCATAGGCTGCCTTAACTTTTTCTTCCCAGTTTTCGGCCCGTGTATGCAGGTGAGCGCCTATTTCGGTTTCTTTAAGTGAAGGGACGACTTCAGCAAACAATTCGGCTATGCTTTCAGGGTTTCCAAGACCAACCGTATCAGAAAGCGCTATTGTGCGTATGCCCATCTCACTCAGTTTTTTTGTCCACTGAACTACAATCTTGCTGTTCCAGCTATCCCCATAAGGATTGCCAAAAGCCATGGATAGGTAAATCACCAATTCTTTGCTGCGGCTAATGCAAAGGTTTTGTATCTCCTCTACCCTCTTCAGGGATTCTTCTATACCCGCATTCGCATTTCTTTTCTGAAAAGTCTCCGAAACAGAAAAAGGAAAACCAAGGCAGGAAATTTCATCGAAGACCACTGCATCCTGCGCCCCTCTGAGGTTGGCAACAATCGCAAGCAATTTGGATTTACTGTTTTCAAGATCAAGCTGCATCAATACCCCTGCCGTATCCTGCATCTGAGGAACCGCTTTGGGTGATACAAAGCTGCCTACATCAATAGTATCAAAGCCGACCTTAAGCAACGCATTGATGTAGTTCACCTTTTTGGGAGTTGGGATAAACTCCTTCAGGCCCTGCATGGCATCTCTGGGACATTCAACGATTTTCATATCAGACTGCCGTATTTTTTCAATGCGTTATTGTAAAACCAATTCTTCAATCACCTCCGAACCCGCCTCTTCGTTCAGCAGGCGGACAATCTTTTCTTTTCCATACGACAATTCCTGCCGGAGTGCAGCAGAGTCGAGCCGGACACAGAGCTTTTTCTGGCGAACAAAAATTTCCCTGGTATGTCGTGAGATCATTGTTCCCATTACTTTCTCCCAGGACTGAACCAGCCTGACTTCGGCCAATCGCCCGTCGAGCCTGTAAGCCTTGAGCATTTCATCAATGGCTTGTTTTATCGTCCGCTGATTGGCCTGGCTCATGAAAGGCTGAATTCTTTTTTAACATCCGAAACTTTTCCGTCTTCTATGCTGAATTCAAGAAAGGGAATAGATCCTTTACGGGAAAACAGGGAAGCGACGCGACCGGGATGAGTATCCGTTATAAATACCTGCCCAAAATGATCTCCGCCAACCAACTCCATAAGCTGGCTGACTCTTGGCTCATCCAGTTTGTCGTGAATGTCATCCAGCAGCAACAAGGGCCGGACATTTTTTATCTTTTTAATCTGATCAAACTGCGCCAGTTTCAGCGCAATCAGATAGGACTTTTGCTGACCCTGAGAACCGAATTTCTTTATCGAATGACCATTGATCGTCAGTTCAAGGTCGTCCTTGTGCACTCCTACTGTGCTGTACTGCAATGCCCGGTCCCTGACAATAGCGGCTTTAAGTACCAGATCAAAATCCTCGAAATTCAAATCAGAGTGATACTGCAGATTAACCTCCTCCTTCCCTGCTGAAATCAATTTGTAATAGTGTCTAAACAGGGGATTCAGGTCATCGACCAGGCGCTTTCGCTTTTCATTGATGCGTTTGGCGAATTCCACCAGCTGAATGTCCCAGACTTCCAATGAGTCTTTTACAAATCTCCCGCTTTCGGCAAACTTTTTTAATAAGGCATTTCGCTGAGAAAGGATCTTATTGTAATTGATCAGATCCTCCAGGTAAATACGGTCAAACTGGGCAATTACACTGTCTATAAACTTCCGGCGGCTTTCGCTTCCTTCATTGATAAGATCTGAATCCGAAGGAGAAATCATTACAAGGGGATAGTGGCCAATGTGGTCGGCCAGCCGGTTGTATTCAATTTTGTTACGTTTTACGGTCTTTTTCTGATTTCTTTTTAATCCGCAGTAAACCTCATCAAACCCCTCCTCCTGCTGGAAAATGCCCTGAATGAGAAAAAAAGGAGCCTGGTGAAGAATGTTCTGACTGTCAATGGGATTGAAAAAACTTTTGCAAAATGAAAGGTAATGTATGGCATCCAGAAGATTGGTCTTGCCCTCCCCGTTTTTGCCGGTAAAACAATTGACCCCCTGGCAGAACCTAAGCTCCGCCTCGGAGCAATTTTTAAAATTCAGCAGAGATATACTTTTCAGATACATTTTAACTAAAATTAGGGATTTTTAATTAATTTCGCTGCTCAATTAAAATTAAATGGCAGAGGAGACAAAAGACGAACCCATCATTGATGTTACGGAAGCATACAGCAAAACCGAACAATTTGTAGTTGATAACCAAAAAAGCCTGAGCATTATCGTTGCTGCTATTGTACTAATGGTCGGCGGCTTTCTGGCCTGGAAATACTGGTGGGTTGCCTCACAGGAAAAAGAAGCCCAAAAAGAGCTTTACCTTGCCGAGACCTATTTTGCAAAGGATTCACTTGCAAAAGCCATAGACGGAGACGGAATAGCAATGGGATTGGTAAAAGTAGCCGATGAATATGGGGTTACGCCTTCCGGGAACCTGGCCGAATTTTACCTGGGCGTTGCTTACATGAAAAAGGGGGAATTCGAAAAAGCGATAGATCACCTGAAAGACTTTAATTCCTCCGACCAAATGATAGGTCCTATTGCCCTTGGGGATATCGGCGATTGTTATGTAGAACTGGGAAAGGTTGACGAAGGCATTTCCTACTACCTGAAGGCGGTCAGTAAAAACAAAAATAAATTTACCAGCCCCCTGTTTCTTAAAAAAGCCGGAATCGCATACGAAAGCCAAAAAGACTATAAAAATGCTGTAAAGGTATACGAACGTATAAAAGCAGATTACGACAAATCGAGTGAAGGAAAAGAAATCGACAAGTACCTTGCAAGGGCAAAAGCGCTTGCTGGAGAGTAAGATTGCCAAATCCATGCATTTCGGAATTGTCGTTTCGGAGTGGAATGAGCAAATTACACAACGTCTCTATTTTTCCGCTTTAAAAACCCTTAAGCGAGCCGGAGCCAAAGAAAAAAACATTCAGGCCATTGCCGTTCCCGGAAGCTTTGAACTTATTCTTGGAGCCCAAAAATTAGCCTTGCGAAAAAAAACAGGCGCCGTCATTTGCCTGGGCTGCGTGATCAAAGGAGAAACACCTCACTTCGACTTTATTTCCCAGGCCGTAGCCAACGGAATTGCCGATCTGAACATCCTTCACAACAAGCCCATCATCTTCGGCGTACTTACCACCAATACCCTGCAGCAGGCCATTGAGCGCAGCGGAGGAAAGCACGGAAATAAGGGCGAAGAAGCCGCCATTACGGCGATAAAAATGCTTGCCATCGAAGAATAAATTGGGCCAAACCGATTCTTTTTTTACCTTTGCCTCCCTCTTTAGGAAAGGTGGGTGAGAGGCTGAAACCAACAGTTTGCTAAACTGTCATACGGGTTAAACCGTATCGGGGGTTCGAATCCCCCCCCTTCCGCGGATAAAAATGAATGCCCCCGAAGGGGCATTTTTTATTCCCGCTGCAACGATGTAAGCTTGCTTACAAAAGTGTAAGCGGGAATGAAAAATCATCGCGCAGCGATGCATTAATTTCATCTGAGGTACCCTCCCGGGATCAATGAGTTGCCGCAGGCAACGAATTAATCCCGGGTTCCCTCTTTCCAATCCCAAATTAATCTTATATTTGCCGTCCTTCAGCTTTCGGGGTGTAGCGTAGCCCGGTTATCGCGCCTGGTTTGGGACCAGGAGGTCGCAGGTTCGAATCCTGCCACCCCGACAAAACCTGCAAACCTATAAGTTTGCAGGTTTTTTTCACAACCTTAAAATTCAAAGTAAAACACAAGATCTCGTAGCTCAGCTGGATAGAGCAGCTGCCTTCTAAGCAGCAGGTCAGGCGTTCGAATCGCCTCGGGATCACATGATCATCCTTGCATCTCATTTAATCCTGACAATGTCAACCAGACTCCCCTTAATTATTTCATTGCTATTCATCTCGCTTTTTATGCAGGCCCAGCCTCCGTCTATTAAATCCTTCAGTCCTTCGAGTGGTCCACCCGGCACACTTGTTACAATTACGGGCTCCCATCTTGACAGCCTCACTGATTTTGCCATAAACAATGTTCGTCTTAACGTAATTTCAAGCACTGGAACTAAAATAGTGGGGAAAATTCTGAAAAATACAAGTACCGGAAGAATTGTGATTTCAACTAAAAAAGGTTCTGTGGCCAGCAGCAGTTATTTTACTGTTCCGGGAACGCCAATTCCTCCAAACGATTGCAGTGGAAGTCCTCCCCCGTCACAGAATAAACAGTAGGTTTATTCAACCGCAAAACAGCTTTTTTCTACCGCTCATAAATCCATTGTAAGTCCTTCTGATAGAATGTACGATTGCCGTTTTCATGATTAAACTGTTTAGGGTTATAAGTTTAAAATGGTTTAACATATAATTTCACCGGTAATTTAGTTTCGGTTATAATTAGACGCGAAACCAGGTCCCGCTTCTTTCCTGATTTCCTTAACAATTCCATTTGTATACTTGCGGCTGTACTTGAAACGGTCAGTTTTCTTATCATACGATATTAAGGCAATCGGAAAATCAAGGTAAAAGCTTTCGATACCTGGTTTTTCCTTTACAAGTTCAATTTGCAGATCATACAGATAAGCCAATTCATTATCACATTCCACCTGAGAGGGAATAGCGGTCGATATTCTGACTAATTTGCTGTAATAACCCTTTTTTGAAATTTCTATTGTATACAGATTGTCGCTCTTAAGCGATATATTTTGAATAGTAGCTTTATCATTGCTCACTTCTGAAACAATTTCATTATCCTGATATACCCTGATGCTGACTCCGGTTAATGTTATATTGTTTTCGGTAGGACGGACTTTTACTTCAAGGCATTTGCTTTCTTCAAATGCGATCCTTCGGGAAGTGTCCGAACTTGTTGTGTTTTTGTTTCCTGCGAAAGAGATCGCAGATGTTAACATTACGTACTGGATAAGGCTGAGAATTTTTGCTGAGGTTTTCATGGCTGTATAATTTAGTAGTTTAAATTTCTACTACAATGATACGGCGGTACTTTGCTTCAGATTTCACAAACTGGACGGCTACCTGACAGATGTAAGATTTTAGCCGTTTAGTTGGCTCTGACCATTTTATAATGCGGAATTCCATCCTCCAGATACTCCTCCCCTATTCTTTCAAATCCAAATGAGGCATAAAACCTTTCTAAATAAGCCTGCCCACTGATTTTTACAGGTGTATTTCTGAAAAGCTCGTTGATCTTTTCCAGACTTTTTGCCATCAGCAATCTCCCGATACCGGTTCTCCTTATTATTGGAGAACTGACCACCCTCCCAATGGAGCAAAAACCTTCGTAGCTGACCCCCTCAGGAATCAAACGCGAATAGGCTATAAGTTCATTTTTTTCGTTTTGGATCATCACATGCCAGCAATGTATGTCTTTCCCATCCGCGTCCTGGTACGGACAGTTTTGCTCAACGGTAAATACTTCAATCCGAAGTCGGATAATTTCGTATAAGTCCAGAGCAGTAAGCTCACTGAAATGCTTGCAAACTACTTGAAGGGATTCCTGCATCAGATTCTGCGATTTAAATGGATTCAGTTGAACTTCTCCTTTTGAAACAGAAAATCTACATGTTCAGAAAACCCATAAGGGAAATTATTGTAGTTTTCTTCTGTCGCTTCAATAATAATTACGTCTTGTTGCAAAATTTTTTCCTTAATGTTTAAATTTAAAACCGGTGTCTTCTGTCTTATATTATTGATGTATTCGTCTTTAAAATATCTCCAGAAAATATCCTGTTTGAAAACATTTTGGGGTATTCCTTTATAGCATAAATTACCCCAATAACTGTCTCCAATAACAAGTACCGATGGTTTATAGTTAGTAGGGTTTCTTTTGTACGAATAGTTGGGATATGCCAGGGGGGTATGCGCTAAAGGAAAATACAAATTCAGAAGATCCTCAACATCGTAATCGGGTTTCTGGATATCCGTACTTACTTTGATTGAAGAATAATCAAAATCCGGCATCTTTATAGCCCTGATTTTCTCAATATACTTAATTACCGTATCTGCTCCTATACTCATTCCGTAGTGCGTCCAATGAGTCCCCCAAACTGAAAACAAAGGGTATTTTGATTTGCTTTTAAGGATTTTAAAATACTTATTTAAATCGATAAAGTTAATTCCCTGCCGAATCAATTCTGAGCTGTAAAGAAGATAATTGTTGCTATCCTTTTTGTTTTCTAAATACTTATCCGGCAGGTATTCTGAATAAAAACTCGCCTTTCCCGGAGTAAACAGTATTATCAAATCAATGTTTTTCCTTTTCAATGAATCCTGTATTTTTTTCAGCAATCCGACATTTTTCTCAATCTGCCTTTTTCCCAAACAATTGCTTCCGATGTAATTATCAACATACGACCTGAGAAATAAAAAGTCCTTCTTCCCGATTATTATTCCTGAAGAAGAGGAAGGGAATCTTAATAAATCATAATTAATTTCATTGTAAGCCCTGATGTAAAAGGCTCTGTTGTGAAAAGTATGACTGAAATAATCACTGAAAGAATCCTGATAGGCCCTTGAAAAATAACCGGAAAACGAAAAAGACGGCATTTTAAAAATCAAAGCTTCTCCTGCCAGGGGTACCGTTTTTGAAAAAGTACTCCATTTGGCAGGAATCAGTGGCACCAACAAAATTGCCATAAGAAGGGCAAACAGTATTTTTTTGAAAGGCGTTTTCATCAAAATCTGAAATAAATGAAGGGATTGAAGGACGAAGATGCTATGGCTGAAAGAGAATATGAAAAAAGAAACAAAGCTGAAATACTCAAAACGATAAGCCGGATTGTATTCATTTTTAGGACATCAGGACAAATCCAATCATGTATTTTGACGCCAAAATCAGAGCTCTTCAGAAATGAAATGAGCACTGCAAGGGAAAGACAGAAATAGAACCGATTGTCCAAAAACAGGTGTCCCCTAAAATCGAAAGCGAACAATTGCCTTATAAACAGGAAAGCCGAGGATAGGTTTTCAGTCCTGAAAAAGACCCAGCCTATAACAATAACAACGAATGTAAAACAAATCGATAACCATTTCCCCGTTTTTTCAAGAAATTTAAGCAGGAACATACGTTCCATTACCAAAAAAAATCCGTGATACATTCCCCAAACGATAAAATTCCAGGAGGCCCCATGCCAAAATCCGGAGGCAATAAAAACGATCCATAAATTCATATACATCCTTGATTTGCTTTTAACTTTGTTTCCTCCGAGCGGGATGTACAAATAATTCTTCATCCATTTACCCAATGTAATATGCCACCTTCTCCAGAACTCGGTGACGCTTTGGGAAATGTAGGGATCCTTAAAGTTTTCAGGGAATTTAAATCCTATCATTTGTCCAATACCTATGGCCATATCTGAATACCCCGAAAAATCAAAATAGATTTGAAAAGTGTAAGACAGAATACCACTCCAGGCCAATGCAGAAGAAAGGTTGCCCGGAGGCATTGAAAAAACACTATCCGCCTGTATGGCCAAAACATTAGCGATTATCACTTTTTTGGCCAGCCCGGAACAAAATCTGACAAATCCGCTAAGCTTATATTCGATAAAGTCAAATTGGGTTCGGTCAGTGATCTGATCGGCGATTTCATGATAACGCACAATAGGTCCGGCAATTAACTTTGGGAACAGAATGATGTACAACTGATAATCCCAAAATTTATCAAGGGGTTTATGTATTCTTCTGTATACATCAACTACATAGGTTAGCGATTCAAACGTGTAAAAAGAAATTCCGATAGGCAATATCAGTTTGGTCCATACTATTTGCTTAATCCCTGCTGAATACAGCAGGGCATTAACATTTTCTACAAAAAAATTGCTATACTTGAAGTAAATAAGAAAACTGAGGTTAATGCTAACTGACAGGGACAGCAATAATTTGCGCTGAAGTTCTTTTGTTGAATCGTACATAAAGTGAACCAGGTGGAAATCAACAAAAGTTACCAACAGAATAACAAAAATAAACCGGGGGGCTCCCCAGCTATAGAAGAAAATGCTTCCGAGAAGTAGTATACTATTCTTAAATTTCTGAGGAACAATGTAGTACAACAGCAGAAAAAGTGGGAGAAATAGCAGAAGGAAGGTTACGCTGCTGAAAACCATTGGTGAATTTACCTAATTAACAGTAGCTTTGATAACAGGCCTGAATTAAAATTAATGAATGCTTAACTATATTCTAAAAAGGCTACTCTACTTTATCCCAACCCTTTTTGCCATTTCTCTGATTACCTTCATCATCAGCATCAATGCACCGGGAGATCCGGTGGAAGCGATTTTAAATTCGGGCGCAACGGAAGGCCAGCGGACAGACAAAATGGCTCAGGAGAATGCTTACAACCAGGTCAGACACAATCTGGGTCTAGACTTACCGCTTTTTTACTTCTCCTTTGGAAATTTAACCGACTGCGACAGCCTCTACAGAATAAGTAATCCGGCCCACCGTTCAAATCTTGAACGCATGGCCTATACTTATGGCAACTGGCCAAGGATTTCGGCCTGGTATTCCTCATTGAGAAAACTGGATTCCCGCCTGGATGATTTTTCATCCGGAGACAGTTCTGCAACCGTTGGTAAATCAGATGCAAAATACCTTATTAATGGGCTTTATGGCTTATATGACAGTTGCTCCATCAGGACTACAATTTTACAACTGAGCGATAGGATCAGCAAAAGCGAGGCCATGAAAAGTCTGCTGCCTGAGTTTTCAGAACTCAAAACCTCCTTTGCTTCGGTTTTGGGCGACCGGCAGATCTACAAGCGTTACATTCCAAGCTTCCATTGGTATGGACTGAAGAATCAGTATCATCGCTGGTTGTCGGGATTTGTTGTGGGAGATTTCGGAATATCCTACCAGGATAAACGACCTGTTTCTTCTATCATCCGCAGTGCTGTAGGATGGACCCTGAGCCTGAGCCTTGCTTCGATGATTATTTCTTATCTGATTGCAATCCCACTGGGCGTAATTTCTGCTGCCCGCAAAGGCAGCAGAAAAGACAAAACCATTACAAGCGGTTTATTTATGTTGTATTCCCTGCCCAATTTCTGGATCGCAACTTTGCTGGTCATTTTCCTGTGCGGAGGGGACTGGCTGGCCTGGTTTCCCTCTCCGGGAGCTGACTGGCCCTCTGCTTCACTGCCCTTTCAGGAATGGCTTCCACAAATGGTATGGAGGCTGGTACTTCCGCTCTTTTGCTGGACTTACGGATCATTGGCCTTCGTATCCCGCCAAATGAGAGGAGGATTGCTTAACGTGTTGGGTCAGGATTTTATACGTACAGCGAGGGCCAAAGGTCTTGAGGAACGCAAGGTGATCTGGCAACACGCTTTCCGCAATTCATTGCTTCCCATCATTACGCTATTTGCCTCGGTTTTTCCATTAGCAATCGCCGGTTCTTTTGTAATCGAATTTATTTTCTCCATTCCAGGCATGGGCAAAATCAGCCTTGAAGCCATTACGGCCCGGAATTATCCGGTACTCTTTACTGTAATGATGTTTACAGCCCTACTTACCCTGAGCGGTAATCTGGTTTCCGATATACTTTATGCATTTGCGGATCCCAGAATATCCTTTGACTCAAAATCATCCAATAAATCCAAATGAAGGGCTCGGTTTTAAAACAATTTCGTAAAAACAAACTCTCGGTTTTTTCTGCGCGTTTTATTGCCGGCATGCTGGTTCTGTCATTACTGGCCGATCTGCTGGCAAACGAAAAACCCATCATTTGTAAATTCAAGGACCGCATTTATTTCCCGGTGTTCAGGGCTTATCTGGTAAATACCGATTTACTAACCTGGCCAAAGGAATTTCAAAATGCAGATTGGAAATCCCTGGACTACAGCTGGTCAGTTTTTCCGCCCATCCCCTACCTTCCTCAGAATATTGACAAAAAAAACATGCATTCTGCAAGCCCATTCTCCGGACAGGCTGTAAAGTCTTTACGCTTCAGACATTGGCTGGGAACCGACGAATTGGGACACGACATATTAGCCGCCATGATACATGGAACCCGAATTGCGCTGACGGTAGGTTTAATTTCGATGGGAATTGCCGGAATCATAGGCATTTTAATGGGGGCCCTTGCCGGTTATTTCGGAGATGAGAAACTGCTGCTGAGCAGAGGGCAACTCTGGAGCTATTTATTCTTTACCCCGCTTTCTTTTTTTTACGGATTCGGATGCCGGTTGTACATACTCCAGGATGCTATTTCAAAATCTTTTTTCGCATTTCTTGTACAACTTTGCCTGAGTCTGATCGTTACAGCTTTGCTGCTTTTTATCGGAAACCGGATTGGAAAAATTCTCGGAAAAATTTCTTTTTTGAAAAAGCAGGTTCCCGTTCCGGTGGATCTGATGATTTCAAGATTCATTGAAATAATGACCTCCATTCCCACGCTTTTTCTTATCATATCGATTGTAGCTATCGCCAAACCATCTCTGTTTCTGGTAATGGCCATCATAGGACTTACCACCTGGACCGGAATCGCCCGCTTCATACGGGCAGAATTGTTAAAAATACGCAGTCTTGATTTTATTGAAGCAGCGCACGCACTTGGCTATTCAGAGCGAAGGATCATTCTTAAACACGCTGTTCCGAACGCCCTTTCACCCGTTTTTATCGCACTGGCCTTTGGCATTGCGAGCGCCATTCTGATCGAATCGACCCTTTCCTTTTTAGGTATTGGTGTACCACCCGAAACATTAACCTGGGGGTCCCTGCTTTCGGAGGCACGTCAGTCCCCATCTGCCTGGTGGATGGCCTTGTTTCCGGGGTT
>JABDFU010000062.1 GCA_013286385.1 Bacteroidota bacterium | reverse complement strand
GAGGCGTGCAGGCCATCGGAGCGATGGCCTACGGTACGGCAAGCGTCCTGAAAGTGAATAAAGTATTCGGACCGGGCAACCAGTACGTTACTTGTGCGAAACAACTCATCAACAAAGAAGGGATTGCGATCGACATGCCCGCAGGACCTTCAGAACTGGCGATTTTGGCAGACAAAACGGCCAATCCGGTTTACCTGGCAGCCGACCTGCTTTCCCAGGCCGAACACGGAGTTGACAGCCAGGTACTATTGGTTAGCGACTCAGAAGAAATCATCCAAAAAACCCTGACCGAAATAAGCAGGCAACTGAATTCCTTACCAAGAGCAGCAACAGCCAAACGAGCACTTGAAAACAGCAAGGCCATTTTAATGAATTCAACAGAGACGGCTCTGGAACTGATCAACGAATATGCCCCCGAACACCTGATTGTAACTTGTGCCAATGAACACGCGCTGACAGATAAAATTACCAACGCAGGATCGGTCTTTCTGGGAAATTACTCTCCTGAAAGTGCCGGTGATTATGCTTCAGGGACAAATCATACGCTTCCTACCAACGGAAATGCCAAAGCCTACAGCGGAGTTTCTCTGGACAGTTTTGTAAAAAAAATAACCTTTCAAAAACTCAGCAAAGAGGGACTTGCAGGCATAAGTAAAACAATTGAATTGATGGCCGGAGCCGAAGGCCTGGACGCACATAAAAACGCCGTACATGTTCGAATTGGATAAACTGCTCAGGCCTAATATCAGAAACTTAAGCCCCTACTCTTCTGCCAGAGACGAGTTTAAAGGGGAGGCCAGTGTATACCTGGATGCAAATGAAAACAGTTACGGATCTCCCCTGAAGCTGCGTTACAACCGCTACCCGGATCCCATGCAGATGAAAGTGAAGGAGAAGCTCAGCAAAATAAAAGGCATCCCTGCCGCTTCCATTTTTTTAGGAAATGGGAGCGACGAAGCCATTGATCTTCTTTTCAGAGCCTTCTGCAGGCCGGGGAAAGACCAGGTTCTCCTTCCCTCCCCTACGTATGGAATGTACCAGGTTAGTGCAAACATAAACGACATAGAAATAAAAATCGTTTCCCTGCTACCCGATTTTCAATTGAACCTGGACGCCATTGCACAGGCGATTGTACCTCTGAGTGTATCTCCGGACAGCTGTACAAAACTTATTTTCCTTTGTTCACCGAATAATCCTACCGGAAATTCTTTTTTCAGAGAAGACATCGAAGTGATTCTGAATAATTTCGAAGGAATAGTGGTTATTGACGAGGCCTATATTAATTTTTCAAAGCAGCGTTCCTTTATCTCCGATCTGGCCGATTATCCCAATCTGGTAGTACTGCAAACCCTATCCAAAGCCTGGGGACTGGCAGGCCTTAGACTGGGTATGGCCTTTGCAAGCGAGCAAATTATCCGGATACTCAGCAAGGTAAAAGCCCCTTACAATGTCAATCAGGCCTCGCAACAGCTGGCACTCGAAGCCCTTGAAAACCTCAATCAGGTGAACGAGTGGATAAAAGAAATAGTAAACCAGCGGGAACTACTGGTCGCAGAACTGAAAAGATTCGCAAGGATTGAAAAGATTTATCCTTCGGATGCAAATTTTTTACTGGTTAAAATGAAAGATCCGGAAATGGTCTACCGCCATCTGGTAGAAGGAGGTATTATTGTACGGAACCGCTCAAAGGTAGACCTTTGCGAAGGCTGTCTGAGAATTACCATAGGCACCAAATCAGAAAACGAAAAATTAATCACCGTTTTAAAGGAACTGAGTCATGGCTAAAAAAATACTTTTTATCGACCGGGACGGGACAATTATTTCAGAACCTCCGGTAACCTTTCAGATTGACAAACTCGAACAACTCGATTTTTTGCCGGGAGTCATCCGAAACCTTTATAAAATAGCCATCGAACTTGATTTCGAACTGGTGATGGTGAGCAACCAGGACGGACTGGGAACGAAGACCTATCCCGAATCTGCATTTGAAACGGTTCAGTCCAAAATGCTGAATATTCTGGAAAAAGAGGGAATTCATTTTAAAAAGGTACACATTGACCGCTCCTTTGAGCACGAGAACAAGCCCACCCGGAAACCGGGAACCGCAATGCTGACCGAATATCGGAATGGAAGCTACGACCTGGGCAATTCCTTTGTTATAGGCGACCGGCCGACTGATTTTAAACTGGCTCAAAACCTGGGGACCAGATGCATTTTGATAAAAAACAACGACGACCTTTCAGCATACCTGAAACAGGCTGAACTGATCGCCGACAGCTGGGATGACATCTATCGGTTTCTGAAGGCACCCGATCGCAAGTCATCCGTAAAGCGAAAAACCAACGAAACGGATATACAAATTGAGTTGAACCTGGACGGAAGCGGAAAGGCAAACGTTTCAACCGGAATAGGATTTTTTGACCACATGCTGGATCAGATTGCAAAACATTCGGGAATTGATTTGCATGTTAAAGCTTCGGGAGATCTGCACATAGACGAACACCATACTGCAGAAGATACAGGCATAGCCCTGGGAGAAGCCTTCGCAAAAGCAATCGGAGATAAGCGCGGAATTGAGCGGTACGGATTTTGCCTGCCTATGGATGATTGCCTGGCCCAGGTAGCGCTGGATTTCGGCGGACGCCCCTGGATAGTATGGGAAGCTGAATTCAGAAGAGAAAAAATCGGCGAAATGCCGACTGAACTTTTCTTTCACTTTTTCAAATCGTTCTCAGACCATGCAAAATGCAATCTGAATATCAAGGCGGAAGGTGAAAACGAGCACCACAAGATTGAAGCCATCTTTAAGGCTTTTGCAAAGGCACTAAAAATGGCCATCAAAAGGGATCTGAAAAACAGGGATCTGCCGAGTACCAAAGGAACATTGTAAAAAATCTGAAAGGGATACTATGAAGGTAGCGATAGTGAAATACAATGCCGGTAATGTGCGATCCGTTATTTTTGCGTTGGACCGCATCGGGATTGAACCGGTTCTGACGGACGACATCCGTGTTCTGAATTCGGCAGACAAGGTTATCTTTCCGGGCGTAGGCGAAGCCGGAAGTACGATGAAGTATTTCAGGGAAAAAGGTCTGGACAAAGCTATTTTGGCGCTTAAGCAACCCGTGCTGGGCATATGTCTGGGAATGCAGCTCCTGTGCAGGCATTCGGAAGAAGGAGATACCGATTGCCTGGGAATATTCGACCTGAAGGTAAAACGCTTCCCGGAAAAAAAAGAAGGGGAAGTCCCGCTGAAAATTCCGCAGATGGGTTGGAATACCATACACGGGCTGAAGAGCAAACTCTTTGAACGGATTCCTGAAAACACATTTATGTATTTCATACACAGTTATTATGCCGAGCTTGGCAAGGACACCATTGCAACTACGGATTACAAGCTACCGTACAGTTCGGCGCTGCAGAAGGATAATTTTTATGCAGTTCAGTTTCACCCCGAAAAATCAGGAACGGACGGAGGAAAAATTCTTGAAAATTTTATAAAATTGTAAGCAGAATACCCATGGTAGAACTTATCCCGGCCATTGATCTGATTGAAGGGAAATGCGTGCGCCTCACCCAGGGCGATTATGCCAGGAAGACCATTTACAATGAACACCCGCTGGAAGTGGCGAAACAGTTTGAAGACGCAGGTATAAAGCGCCTGCACCTGGTGGACCTGGACGGGGCAAGAAAGGGAACGGTAGTGAACATACGGATATTGGACGAGTTGGCCAATCGCACTTCGTTGAAAATTGATTTCGGAGGCGGATTGAAAACAGAGATCGATATCAACAGGGTATTCGATGCGGGTGCAGTCCTGGCCACACTGGGAAGCATCGCGGTCAAAGACCAGCCCTTGTTTTTTTCCTGGATCAAAAAATTCGGGGCGAATCGTATTCTACTGGGTGCAGACGTAAAGAATGAAAAAATTGCAATTGGCGGCTGGAAGGAAAAAACCGAAAAAAATGTGATTGATTTTATAAAAGAAAATACAGCAGCCGGTATTCACACGCTTTTTTGCACGGATATTGCAAGAGACGGTATGCTGGAAGGACCTTCTGTAGAATTGTACAAAAAAATAACCGAAACTTTTCCCGCACTGAATCTCATTGCCAGCGGAGGTGTTTCCTGCAGAAATGACCTGGACCTTCTGAGTGAAGCGGGATGTAAGGGAGCCATCGTGGGCAAAGCCATTTATGAAGGTCGGTTGAAAATCAGTGAAATCAAAGATTATTTAAGAACATAAAAATGCTCAGCAAACGCATTATACCGTGTCTGGATATTAAAGACGGCAAAACCGTAAAAGGAATACAGTTTGAAAACATTATGGATGTGGGTGATCCGGTTGAGTTGGGAAAATACTATGCCGACCAGGGAGCTGATGAACTTGTATTCCTGGACATAACGGCTACGAATGAAAACCGAAAGACCTTCGCTGAATTGGTGGCACGGATTGCACGTCATGTTAACATTCCGTTTACGGTAGGCGGGGGAATCAGCAGCAAGGAAGATGTTTCGGTTCTGCTGAATTCAGGAGCGGATAAAGTATCTGTAAATACGGCAGCCGTTAAGCAACCCGAACTGATTAATGAACTGGCTGCGGCTTTCGGAGACCAGTGCATCGTATTGGCCATAGACACAAAGTTCAACGGAAAAGACTGGCTGGTACACCTGAACGGCGGACGGATACCCACAACCATCCGGACCATTGATTGGGCGACAGAAGCGACAAAACGCGGCGCGGGGGAAATTCTGCTCACCTCCATGAACAATGACGGAACAAAAAATGGATTCGCGCTGGACATCACACGTCAGGTTTCAGAGACCGTAACCGTTCCGGTAATCGCCAGCGGGGGCGCCGGAAGCATGCAGCATTTTGTAGATGTGTTTACGCTGGGCAAGGCCGATGCAGCACTGGCAGCAAGTATTTTTCATTACAAGGAAATCGAAATCAGAGAACTGAAAAAATACCTCCGTACCAATGGAATTTTTATCCGAAACTAAACCTAAGCAACCCAATGGACCCAGACTTTTCTAAATCCACCGACGGACTTATACCCGCCATAATACAGGACTCCCAAACCGATTGTGTGCTGATGCTCGGCTACATGAACAACGAGGCTCTGAAAAAAACCACAACGGAAAAAAAAGTTACTTTTTACAGCCGCAGCAAAAAACGACTTTGGACCAAGGGGGAAGAAAGCGGGAATTTTTTAAACGTAACTGAAATCATAATCGACTGCGACAGGGATACCTTGCTTATCAAAGCCCGGCCCGAAGGGCCCGTATGTCATACAGGAAGCGACACCTGCTTCAACGAAAAAAATACCCCGTCGGAAAAATCTGCGGATCCGAAAAACACCCTTGATTTCCTGCTCGAACTTCAGACCACCATACAGGATCGTAAAAAAAATCCTTCGGATAAATCCTACACCAGCTCACTATTCCAGAAAGGGATAAACAAAATTGCCCAAAAAGTAGGCGAAGAGGCTACAGAACTTGTCATTGAGGCCAAGGACGAAAATCCCGGCCTGTTTAAAAACGAAGCAGCAGACCTTCTGTTTCATTATATCATTCTGCTTGCTGCCAAAGGTGTCTCTGTTGAAGAGGTCATTGACGTATTGAAGGGAAGAAAAAAATAGACAGCACCAATTGGTGCGCGATTACTTCACCAGTGTAATATGCCCGATGTAGTTGTGCTGAACATTGAAGACATCTGTTAATACGATCTTGTAAACGTAAACGTCCTGCTGACAGATCTGATCCCCTCCATTGGCGGTTCCGTTCCATCCCACACTCAGATCATACGTTGTAAAAATCAAATTACCCCAGCGGTCAAAGACGATCATTTCATACTGGTTGATCCCTATCCCCTTTCCATTGAAGGTATCATTGACTCCGTCTCCGTTCGGCGTAAACGCATTGGGCACAAAAAAGTCAAACTCGGGACCGATCACTACACAGGAAGTGGCAGAATCCAGACAGCCTTCCAAATTGGCAACAATCAGTTTTGCACAATAGGTTCCCTCATTCGCAAAGGTATGTGTCGGATTTTCCAGCGTACTGACGGATGTTTCAGTTGTGTCACCAAAGCTCCAGAGCCAGTTAGCTGCGCCGATACTTTTATCAATGTAATTAATGGTAGGATTCACGATGGTGGTGGAAGAAGGGTTGGTCGTAAAAGCTGCAACCGGAGTTGGAAACACGGTGATCATGTTTTTGATGGTATCGGTACTCCTGCATCCGTTGTTGCTTGTTGCAGTTAGATAGACGCTGTAATTCCCACTCTTGGTATAGCAATTCTGAGGCTGCCGGGAAGTCGAAGTAGAACCGTTGCCAAAATTCCAGGACCATTTGGTAACCGCGCCTCCGGCAACTGTACTCAGATCAGTAAAATTTACGCAAAGTACGGGGCAACCGGCAGCTTTATCAGCACTGAAATTCACTACCGGATCAGGACTTACATTCAGGGTAACGATTACGGTATCTGCAGGTGTGCCGCATCCGTCATTGGCAATAACGGTGTAGGTCTGTGTGTTGTTACCCGAAGTGACCTGAATGTTCTGGGTGCTCTGAACCGGATTTGTCAGCCAGGTATAACTGAATGAACCGTTGCCGCCTGCAGCCTGACTTGAAAGCGTAACAGTTGAGTCCGGACAAACAGGTCCTTCATTGGAGGCGGCCAGTACAATGGGACCATTTACATTTACAGTGACGGTTTGCTGTCCCGAAGCGCAACCGTTCGCATCGGTTGCGGTAACCGTATAGGTCGTCGAAACAGCCGGACTTACCGTGATGCTCGAACCCGTCTGGGCGCCCGGCATCCAGACCACATTATAACCCGGGGTACCCCCTGAAGGATTCACCGTCAATGTAGTCGAAGCGCCGATACAGGCCGTCAAAGGGGAAAGATTGGGCAAGACCAGTGCAGTAGGAGAAGTCAGGCTGGCCACTGCAGTAGACGTGCAAAGATTTTTATCCGTAATAGTGACCGTATAAGTTCCCTGACAAAGGTTGGAGGCTGTAGTTCCGGTTACGGTATTGTTCCAGGTATACGTATAGGGTCCGGTTCCTCCCTTGGCAAGAGCTACCGCACTGCCATTACATCCTCCCGAACAGGTAGGTGGAGTCTGGCTTTGCATCAGTGCATTTACGCCATTCAGATTTTGGATGGTTGCAGTACTTGTTCCCGAACAGCCTTTACTGTCTGTAACAGTGACTGTATAGCCTCCTGCCGGCAAGCCCGGGTTCGTCGTCGTTGCCCCTGTAAATCCATTGCTCCAGGAATACGTATATCCCGTTCCGCCGGGAGTCCCTCCTCCCGGAACCACAGTCGCGGAACCGTTGCTCTGGTTGCAATTGGCAGGCGTACTGCTGGTCGTTGCAGTCACCAGGGTAGGCTGAGCTACATTTAAAACGGTATCGTGTTGGCAATTGTTCGCATCCGTAATGGTTACAGAATAATTTCCGGCACATAGATTGCTTATGCTTAATCCTGTACTTCCTCCGCTGCTCCAAAGCGCACTATATGCGAGCGTGCCGCCGGCAGGAATAACAACGGCCTGCCCGTTGCAGGCTCCAAAACACTGTGTCGGCAAACCGGTTCCGGTCAGCGTAAGAGCCGACGGTTGAACCAAACTGATAACGTTCACCACTGCGCAGCCGCTTCCGTCATTCACAGTCACCGTATAGGATCCGGCTGCCAATCCGGCAGCCAATGACGAAGTCCCGGCAACACCGGCACTCCATGTATAACTAAGGGCCCCGCCTCCGGTCGCCGTGACAGTTATCTTTCCGCTGTTGTCATTGAAACACTTCAGATTTGATCCCGTGCTGCTGACTGTCGGTCCGCCACCGGTAGCCCCGACAACTGCTGTAACACTGACTGTACATGAATTCGCATCGACGACGGTTACCGTATAAGTTCCTGCCCCAATATTCGAATTTGTCAGACCGCTTACACCATTGCTCCAGTTGTACGCCAGATTAGGGGTACCTCCCGTTGCCGCAGTAACAGTTGCCGAACCATTCAGATTGCCGCAAACGGCAGGCGTTGTAGTCGCCGTACCAGGCACAAGGGCAGCAGGCTGGGTGAGGGTAATCAGATTGGTTACCGCACAACCACTGTTGTCATCCACTGTCACGGTATACGTACCGGCAGCCAATCCGGTTTCTGTCGGGCCTGTCGCTCCTCCGCTGCTCCAGGTGTAGGTAATTGTTCCGGCTCCGGTAGCCGTAACCGTTGCCGTCCCACTGTTATCTGCATGGCATTTGAGATTTGTCTCAGAAGTAGATACGGTCGGTCCTCCCCCGGGATTAGTTACAGTTGCCATAACAGTCACCGAACAGGCATTGGCATCCTCTACGGTGACCGTATAGGTAGCAGCGCCCAGATTGCTAACGCTGAGCCCGGATGTACCCGTGCTCCAGAGGTAGGTATAATTGGGTGTTCCCCCGCTGGCGGTGGTAACTGAAACCGATCCGTTATTCGCTCCGCAGGTTGCCGGCGTAGCTGAAGTGGTTCCCGCCACTACGGCAGTAGGCTGAGTAAGTGTTACATTCTTAACTGTCTGACAACCCGTGTTATCCGTAACGGTAATACTGTACGTTGCAGCAGAAAGGGCATTGATGGTTAATGCAGTGGCTCCGGTACTCCAGGAATAGGTATAAGGTGCTGTGCCTCCAGAGGCATTTACAACCGCGGATCCTGTATTCACAGCATTGCAGGTCAGGTTGGTTCCGGTAAGGCCAACTGTAGGATCAATGGTATTGTGGGCCACAATTGCGGAAGTAGTAAAAGTGCATCCGTTGTTATCAGTGAGCGTGACAGTATAGGTGCCTGCAGCAAGATTGCTGATGGTTGCCCCCACCCCGCCATTACTCCAGGTATAGGTATAGCCCGGGGTCCCGCCCGAGGAGGCGCTTACCGAAGCTGTGCCGTCATTTGCGGTGCAATTCGCCGGAGTTGAAGCCGGGGTCGTAGTGAGCGGAGATAACACAGTAACTGTCATTACGGTATCCAGGGTGGCAGTACAAAGGACTTCACCCGGAATGGTCATGCTGAGGTGGTAATGACCGCTCGCATTTACATTGACTGACTGCTGATCAGGATTTCCCACAATACCGGGCCCTGTCCAGGCATAGTTTATAAATCCATTCGGCCCGTTCAGCACAATATTGTTATTCGGACAGGTCTGGGGAGTCTGAGTAACTTTATAGCTGGCACATTCGGCATCGATGTAAGCATAGGCAAAATGTCCGCCATCGACATAAACAGTACCTGGCATACCAGGGCAGGTATAACCGTAGGCGGCCAATTCGGCCGGAGGTAAAAGCACAGAAGTTGCAAAAGAGGAATCGTAACCGCAATCAGAAGTTGAAAATGTCACCTGTACATTATCCCCCATGTTTGCAGTAAGCGGAACGCTTATTGATTTCCATTGATTGTACCAAAAAGAATAGGTTAAAACCTGATTCATGGAATTGGTATACGTATATTGTTGGTTTGTTAATCCGGCGGAGGCGGCATCGGCAGCCGATGCATCAGCACTGAAAGAAGCACAGGCAATCTCAGTGTTGGTAGTAAGATCAATCATCTTGACTTTGAAATACGGTTCTATAGCCACCGGATGACCCCCGTCAAATAAAACTACGGCGTAATGATAGGTGTAAAGTTCATTTGCAGGAGTTACGACAAAGGAATACGATAAACTTTCACTTGAGTTGTGTGCCGAATCGTTTCCCAACCGGACAGAAGTTGTCCCGCTTCCTCCGGGTGCATTACCCCATTCCCGTGGAAGGTTAATTCCCCATACATCAGACATAAAGGCGTCATTTCCGGATGCTGCATTCATAAATGTCTGATGCCCGTCCAGGGCGGCAACGGGGGTAGCCGGCAAGCCAAAATAATTGGCATAATTATTCTGGGTATTGTTTACGGGCCCCTGTACAATTCCCGCATCAAGAAAGGGATTGGTAGGGGATGTGGGATTGGACCAGAAATAATCTTCATAGGGGCCTTCATAAAAAGTCGGATTGCCAAAAACAAAACTGGAACAGGAATAAGAATCAGGGTACAAAACATTGGTTGGAGGACAATAAGTGCCTGTCCAGCCGGTAAAATTTCCCAATTCAAAATCAGCATTGTTGCAGGCCGCGTTTAAAACCCGGGGTTGCTTTTTAGAATCAGACATTTCAGAATTGCCAACGGAAGGAGTTGGTTTCGGAGGATTGACGCCATTGCCGATCACTGCTTTTTGATCAGCTGCTTTTTGATCAGCTGCTTTCAGAGCAGCGGTGGAATAAAGACCTGGATTTTTAAGGAAATCCTTCGCCAGTGTTCTGTATTTATTGTCAAAATCTGAAAGGTATCCTGCAATATTCGATTTATTTACAACACCACTTCTTTGTAGTTTAAAAAAAGCGAAATCAGTTGCCTTATAAATAGGATCAAAATAGTTGAAAAAAGGCCGGATTAATGTATCAGGGATTTGATATTCCTTTACAAGACGAATCTTCTCTTTAAGACTAAGAGCAAACATACCCTGCTCTGTGGCGGGTTGGGCGTAAATTCTGCTTGATGCAAGTATACACGCAAGGCACAAAAAAAGAACAAATCGGGATAGCGTTATTCTCATCTGGTTTTTTTAACCAATGAGAGCGAATATAACAAAAGCAAAGTGAAAAATCAACTATTCAAAGGAGTATTTTTAACCCTTCATAAATTTTTCTTTAAAAAGGTCTTGACAAGACCCCATGCGGCAGTCGCCGCACCCTGATCATATACCTGCTTGCGCGTATCATTAAAAAAGGCATGATTGGCACCTTCATAAATGACGAATTCGAAATTTTTTCCTGCCTTTTTCATTTCTTCCGAAAGGCCTGCAATGGAGGGAGTAATACCTCCGTCCAGACTTCCATAAATTCCTAAAACAGGAGCCTTTATAAATTCTATCTTATCAGCCGGTGGGCGTTTCCCATAAAAAACGACGTGAGCTGCGAATCTTGAATCGCTGCACGCAAGCAGCCCTGACATTCCTCCCCCGAAACAAAATCCCAATGAGGCCACTTTAGCCGGATTTGCGTTTTCCTTTTCAGCGATGAAATCATAGGCCCTTTTCAGATCGTCCACAAAACGCTGATCGTATTTACCGGCAAGAATATTCATCAGGATCTGAAAGGTCTGACGGTCCTGCTCAGCCAGTGAAGCGCTTACTTCGTTAATCTTTTCAGGATTGCCGAAATGTTCTCTTGGCAATGTCCGAAGAAGAGGCATCAGCGTTCCAAGCGTATACGGATCGGCTATTTTTTCAAGATCTCCGGAAAACAAATGCGGGGTAATCACCAGGTAGCCCTCTTTGGCAAGGCGTCTGGACAAATCCCTGAAATGTTCATCCAGCCCGAATATCTCATGAATAAGAACCACAGCAGGAAGTTTCCCAGATGCAGTTTCGGGTTTAGCAATAAAGGCCTTTATCTGACTTCCGCTAATACTTTGGTAGTTGATTTCCTTTTCCATTTTTTTTGATTTTTTTCAAAAGTCAAAAGTAAAAAATGTTACGTAACTTAACTATCCCGAATTGCAGACCATGAAAAACCTTTTTTTACTGACAAGTTTTGTTGCCGGGGTTCATCATACCCTATTACTACCAGAAAAATCCCCCTTCCTACCTGAAAAATCATCCTATGTTTTCAGTTTAAAACAAAACACTCCAAAGGGAGCTGTGTTTTGCAGGATGGAAAACCTCAGCAGGGAAAAATTAAAAATCTGGATAAAAATTCGGGCAGGAAGTGGGGACTGAAAAGCTTTTACGCGGTTTGCTTCGGATGGGACTTGGTACAGCAGGTTTTTTTTGGCAAAACCTGCCTTTTGTCAGATCTCCCCATGCAGTGTTACAGAAGTTGTGCGCAACCCATCAGTGGCAGGAATCTGGTCACCGGACAGTACCAGGTATGTACTGAATACAAAGGACCCTGATGGCATTTACCAGATCTATGTCCGAACTAAAACGGATACAACAAAAATTTGCATTTCGCTGACGGTTCCCGAAGTCCCACAAAAAAACTGGAAAAAACGACACAAAATGCAGGTCAATTGGCATCCTTCGGGCCAATGGATCATCTGCGCTGTTGAAAAAGAAAAATTCAACGAACAGTACCTGAATCACATTCCCGGAGGAAAAAAATTGATAGAGGGTTGGCTCGAATGCGGGATGTGGATGGATATCTGGGCTGTAAAACCCGACGGAAGTGACTGGTGTCTCCTGGCGACAACAGACAAAGGTTTTACCGGTCCGGCCTTTACACCGGACGGGCAACATTGTGCCTGGGCCGAAGTAACCGACAGTTCGAATTTGCTGAAGGATACGTTCGGCATTTGGAGATTGAAGCTTTCTGACTTCTCAACCGACAGCAGTAGTCATGCGCTGCTACTGAATACCCGAATCATTACACCCGAAGGAGCCCGATGGATTGAACCCGGCAACTTTTCTCCGGATGGCAAAACGCTTCTGATATCGTCCGATATTGGTATAACAAATGCTCAGGGACAGGACCAGTTCGCACTCGATATAACTACCCGAAAAGTGGTCAATCTTACCAACAGTCCCGAAGTCTGGGATGAGCATGGGGTATTTTCTCCGGACGGAAAAAAAATTCTCTTTATGAGTTCCTACCCCTACAGGGATGACAAGAAATCCTGGAAAACACTTTCACTGAAAACCGAGTTCATGCTGATGAATGCCGATGGAACCGACCTGCAACAGCTCACGCACTTCAAAGCAACCGGCTATCCCGAATCTTCCAAAGGAATTGCAGCAACCGGTTTCTGGAATAAAAACGGCTCTGTGCTTTATGCTCAGAGCCTTGTTTTCCCGTACTACGAAAACTGGATCATACGTTTTGATGGGAACTGCGGGAATCAGAAAAAATGAAAACACAGAAGAACCAAAAGAATAAAAATAATCCCAAATTTTCCTTGGCTGATTTGAATAAATAATCAATGATTTTAATC
>JABDFU010000061.1 GCA_013286385.1 Bacteroidota bacterium | reverse complement strand
ATTTGAAACCGTTGTTGGCGAGCGGGGAATTACATTGTCGGGGGGCCAAAAGCAACGTATTTCAATTGCCAGAGCCCTGATTAAAAAACCAGAAATCCTTTTGTTTGATGATTGCCTGTCTGCTGTAGACACTGCAACTGAAGAAGAAATCATACAGAATATAAGCCGGTTCATGAAGGACAAAACAACCTTACTATTCGGTCACCGCGTGTCTTCTGTAAAAACCTGCGAACAGATACTTCTGCTAAGCCAGGGAGCAATAACGGAGCAAGGCACCCATGCTGAACTCCTCGACAAAAAAGGTAAATACTTCGACCTATTGCAAAAGCAACGAATGAATCCCACCCCATCTTCAATTTAAAATTCTAAAAATCAAGTAGTTGAATTTGATTTTGAAATTTAAAATTTTTAATTAACTTTGTGAAGGCCTAAAATTTAACGACTAACTTAAATATTATGACGATGGAGACAGCATTTGAAAAAAACGGAACTGTGACAACTGAACGAGAAGAGATTTTCTCCAAGGCTGTTCGTGCGGGAAAAAGAACCTATTTTTTTGATGTCAAAAGCACGAAGGGAAATGATTACTACCTAACCATTACCGAAAGCAAGAAGCGTTTTGGCGAGGAAGGCAAATTTTTTTATGAGAAACACAAATTATTTTTGTACAAAGAGGATTTTGAAAAATTTATGGACGGACTGAATGAGGTGGTCGGATACATCAAAACCAATTCTCCGGCAATGCCTCTAGCTGAAGCGAGCACAAGCAATTCGCTTTCAGACGTCATGTTTGAGGATCTGGGAAGCAAATAAACCATCCCTTTTGCAAAAAGCCTTTTCCGAAACCGGAAAGGGCTTTTTTGTTTTCAGTCCCCATTAACAAAATTGTGTTTAAAAGTTAATAGCAAGTTTTATTTGCCCAAGCCCTAATCCTCGTACTTTTAATTTTTAAACCGTTATTCTTTATTCTGTGCTAACAACCTATTTTGGTCATTCTTGTTTTGCTGTAACCGTCAACGGAAAACAGTTGTTATTTGATCCTTTTATAAGCCCGAATCCGCTTGCAAAACATATTGATCTGAAAAAAATAAAAGCCGATTATATCCTTATTTCACACGGGCATGAAGACCATATAGCCGATGTCAACCTCCTTGCCGATAGTACCGGTGCCCTTGTGATTTCAAATTTTGAAATCTGCGAATGGCTTTCAAAAAAAGGGATTAAGCGCTGTCACCCGATGAATACAGGAGGAAAATGGTTGTTTGAGTTCGGAAAAGTGAAATGCGTGAGGGCAGAACATTCAAGCAGCATGCCCGATGGCACCTATGGAGGAAATCCCATGGGGTTTATCATTGAATCAACGGAAGGAAACTTCTATTACGCAGGAGATACCGCATTGAATTACGATATGAAACTGATCGGAGATTTCAGAAAACTCGATTTTTCATTTTTACCAATCGGGGACAATTTTACTATGGGGATTGACAATGCAATTATTGCCAGCGATTTTATCCGGTGCAACAAAGTCATTGGCATGCATTACGATACATTCGAGTCGATTAAAATCAATCGCGAAGAAGCCTTTAGTAAATTTCAACGCGCCGGGAAAGACCTTACCCTTTTTAACATTGGGGAAGCGATAAATGTTACGGTAAAGCAACTAAGCAAAACATAAACGGATTCAAAAATAAATCATGGGAAAAATAATTGCAATAGCAAATCAGAAAGGCGGAGTTGGAAAAACAACAACAGCAATTAACCTTGCCGCAAGTCTTGCCGTTCTGGAATACAAGACCTTATTGGTTGACGCCGATCCTCAGGCCAATTCAACTTCCGGTGTGGGATTCGACCCGCGCAATGTAAAAGCCAGCATTTACGAGTGTATAATCGATGAAATTGAACCGGCCAATGTCATCCTCAATACCTCAACTCCTAACATGTTTCTTCTTCCGGCACACATTGATCTGGTTGGAGCTGAAATCGAAATGATCAACCTCCCGAGCAGGGAAAAAAGAATGAGGCAGTCCCTGGCAAAGATCAAGGACGATTACGATTTTATTATAATCGATTGCTCACCATCGCTTGGACTTATAACCGTCAACTCACTCACAGCAGCCGATTCGGTCATCATTCCCGTTCAGTGCGAGTATTTTGCACTGGAAGGCCTTGGCAAACTTCTGAATACCATTAAAATTGTCCAATCCCGCCTGAACAGCGCTTTGTCCATTGAAGGTATATTGCTTACCATGTACGACAACAGACTTCGCCTTTCAAATCAGGTTGTTGAAGAGGTCAAAACCCATTTTCAGAATATGGTTTTTGACACCATTGTTCAGCGGAATACGAAATTAGGAGAAGCGCCGAGTTTTGGCCTGACTATTATTATGCACGATGCAAGCAGCAAAGGCGCGATAAATTACCTGAATCTGGCAAGAGAAATCCTTCAAAAAAACGGATTTACAAGGCTCTCCGAATCGGAAAAAATCATTAATATTACAGAGGAGAATTAAGCTCCCGCAACCGAATGAGTTCCACTAAACGCAATGCCTTGGGAAAGGGCCTGAGTGCTCTTTTGGAGGACGCCAAGACGGACATTACATCCTCCGCTTCTTCGGGTGAAGGTAAACCGGTAGCCGGATCTGTATCTGAAATTCCGGTTGATCAGATCGTGGCGAATCCTTTTCAGCCGAGAACAAAATTTGAAAAAGAAGCGCTTGCAGGCCTTGCCGAATCGATAAAATCCCTTGGTATCATACAACCTGTAACCGTACGTAAAATAGGCTACGATAAATACCAGTTGATTTCCGGAGAGCGACGATTTAAAGCCTCACAGGTCGCAGGCTTAAATTCGATTCCTGCTTACATCCGGATAGCCAATGACCAGGGCATGCTTGAAATGGCATTGGTTGAGAATATTCAACGGGAAAACCTGGATGCCATCGAAATCGCAATTAGCTATAAAAGACTGATGGAAGAATGCGGATTGACGCAGGAAAATCTTAGCCAAAAGGTAGGTAAACAACGCTCGACGATTGCCAATTATCTGCGTTTATTGAAACTGCCGGCAGAAATTCAGCTGGCAATCCGTGAAAACAAAATTACAATGGGACATGCCAGAGCAATTGTCAATCTGGACAGGCCTGAAGCACAGCTCGAAATATTCAACCGGATTGTTTCGGAAGATCTCTCCGTCCGTGAGGTAGAAGACCTTGCGCGCTGGCAGAACAAGAAACCCGAATCCCTTGTTCGTACAAAGAAATCTTCGGCTGTCCCCTTATCCGAAAAGCTCAGAAAAGTAAACGAAAGCATCAAGATTTCTTTTGGAAAAAAAGCTGAGCTTCGCCGGCAAAGCAATGGAAAAGGAAAAATTGTTATCCCCTTTACTTCTGATGATGACCTGGAGAGAATTTTAACTTTGCTCGATATTTTATAGTTCGCCTTATGCCTTTGCGCTTGACGATCTGGCTTTGTCTCCTTTTTCCTCCGCTTTTGATTTACGGACAACAGACGGTCAAAGCCAAACCTGCCGGAGACCCAAGGGACACGATTGCAAAACCTGCTCAGGTAAAATCTCCAAGAAAGGCTTTTTTATTGAGTTTGCTACCCGGTGCCGGACAGTTCTACAATGACAAATACTGGAAAATCCCTGTCATTTATGCAGCATTTGCAGGTCTGGGCTACCTCGTTGCTTACAATAATCAAAACTACCAATTCTATAAAAACACCGAGAAAACCTGGATTCAAAATAACCCCGGACAGGAAAGCAGCGCGTATTTCATTTTTGTTCAAACCAGTAAAAATGATTACCTGCATTCGCGGGATCTGGATATCATCGGAATGGCGGCAGTCTATGTGTTGAATCTTATTGATGCGACCGTTGATGCGCACTTGCACACATTTGATGTCAGCAAAGATCTTTCATTGGAGTACAAGCCTGATTTTACCTACAGCTTTCAGTCGAATCTTCCACAGGCACGGATTCGGTTCATACTTAAATTCTAAATCATAGCGAGATGAAAATTGCATTATTCGGATATGGAAAAATGGGAAAAGAAATTGAAAAAATTTCTTTGAGCCGAAAAAACGAAATTTCGCTTATTGTTGACGATCACAATTCAGCTACCTTTTCTGCTGAAGAGCTGAAAAAATGCGATGCTGCGATTGAATTCAGTACGCCTGATACGGCTGTTGCGAATATACTTGCCTGTTTTAATGCCGATGTGCCCGTGGTGGTCGGCACAACCGGATGGCTGCAGCGATGGGACGAAGTATCCTCGATTTGCAAAGAAAAAAACAAAAGCCTTTTTTGGGCCTCGAATTTCAGCATCGGAGTCAACCTTTTTTTTAAACTAAATGAAACCCTTGCAAAGCTGATGAGTACGCATCCGGAATACAAAGCTACAATGGAAGAAATTCACCACATTCATAAAAAAGATTCTCCCAGCGGAACAGGAATTACGCTTGCAGAAGGAATCTTAAAGAACAACAAAGGACTTCGTAAATGGGTTAACACTGAATCTTCATCCGAAGAGGAACTTCAGCTTATTTCAAAGCGGATTGACGAGGTTCCGGGCACACACAGCATACGCTATTCCTCTGAAGTCGATTTCATTGAAATAGCGCACGTTGCACACAGCCGTAAAGGCTTTGCTCTGGGAGCTGTCCTGGCCGCGGAATGGATAAAAGGCAAAAGAGGCCTGTTCAACATGAATGACTTACTAAACGATACTAAATCCTGAACCATGACAACCTTTGTTTATTTTCTGATACTTTCCTATATCCCAACCGTTCTTGGTTTATCGGGGTTCTTTTTTGCTTACGGCGAAAGCAAGTGGAAGGCCTGGGTACCGTTTTGGAATATACTGATTCTTCTAAAAATTGTTAAACGTCCCTGGTGGTGGCTGCTGTTGTTCCTTGTGCCAACCGTAAGTTTTATCATGTGGTGGATAATGCTTTATCAGCTTTACGGCTGTTTCGGCAGGAAAAATGCTTTCGAAAAAGTTGCAGGTTCTGTATTTTGGTTTATTTACCTGCCTTACCTGGGCTATTCCCGTAACCTTAAGTACACAGAGCAAAAGGACATTCTAAAAAATGGCCGTTCCCGGTCTAATGAATGGGTAGACGCCGGTTTATTTGCCGTTGTTGCAGCTACCATTATCCGAACTTTTTTTATTGAAGCTTTTACTATTCCGACCTCTTCGCTTGAAAAGTCGCTGATGGTCGGAGATTATCTGTTTGTAAGCAAACTAAGTTACGGTGCAAAGGTGCCCAACACTCCCCTTTCCTTCCCGTTTACGCACCATACCCTGTTTTGGACCAAGGATACCAAATCGTATCTGGAATGGATAAAACTTCCCTATCTCAGATTGCCGGGACTTGGAAAGGTTAAAAATTACGATTATGTGGTTTTCAATTACCCGGATGGCGATACGGTGGCTCTGGGAGCGCAGAATCAAAGCTATTACGAATTGTGTCGTGAATTTGGATGGTCTTTCGTAAACAATCCGGATAACCTTCACCCCTACACCAGAATTCCTTTTGGAAATGTTACGGCCAGACCTCCTGATAAACGCGAAAACTATGTCAAACGCTGTATGGCTATTCCCGGAGATGAACTGCTTATTAAAAAGAGCATTTTTTACATCAACGGAAAACCCTCTTACATCGCTCAGACCATGCAGCATCACTACATTGTAAAAACAAAGGACAATCTTGGTTTTAGCCCCAAACTGCTGAATAAATTTGACATCACTCTGGAGTCCATTGAAGACCGATCTGTTCCTGGCGCATTGGTGATTACACTTCCTTACGACAAGGTGGAAGATTTCAGACACCTTCCCAATGTGGAGTCTGTAACTCCCATGATAGAAGACAGCGGGGTTTACGAATCCAGAATTTTTCCGCACAGCCCGAATTACAAATGGAATATGGACAATTTCGGTCCTTTGTGGATGCCGGAAGCCGGGAAATCAGTTCACCTGGATACCTCCAATATTGCCATTTACAACAGGATTATCACAGCTTACGAGGGCAACAAACTTGAAATTAAAAAGGATAAGATTTTCATAAATGGAGTTCAAACCGACACGTACACGTTTAAACTCGGTTATTATTTTATGATCGGAGACAACCGGCACAACTCTGCAGATTCAAGATACTGGGGATTTGTTCCGGAGGATCACATTGTGGGAAAACCGGTCTTTATCTGGATGTCGATGAAAGATGTAGAACACAACGGAGAAGAATTCGGAAAACTGAGGTTGAATAAATTATTCGGACCGGAGAGTAAATTCAGATGGGATCGGTTTTTTACCTTCGTGCATTCGGACGGACTTTCGCGCTCCTACCTGATTCCCTTTCTTATCATTCTCGCTTTGTTTTATGCCTACGGTCAGTACAAATTGACCCGAAAAGGCAATGTAAAGGACAAAACCTGATCGGATGCCGATGCGGATGAAAAAACTGTATCAGTTTACGCTGAAATCATTTATCGGACCTTTTATTGCTACGTTTTGCATTTCCATTTTTGTCCTTCTCATGCAATTTCTCTGGCTGTATATTGACGATCTGGTAGGCAAAGGTCTGGAGTGGTATGTGCTTGCAAAATTTCTTCTTTTTGCAAGCATCACACTTGTTCCTATGGCTCTTCCGCTGGCTATCCTGCTTTCGTCTTTGATGACATTCGGCAATCTCGCTGAAAATTACGAATTGGTGGCCATGAAATCTGCAGGTCTCTCGCTGAGGAAAATCATGCACCCCCTCACGATTGCGGCAGTTTTAATTTGTCTTACGGCTTTTTATTTTGCCAACAATGTGCTTCCCTGGGCAAACCTGAAAATGCAAAGCATGCTTTTTGACATTACCCATTCAAAACCAAGCATAAAAATTAAAGAAGGAATATTTTACAACGGAATCAATGGATACAGCATCCGGACAGCAAAAAAATCAAAAGATGGCAAAACCCTGAAGGATGTGATGATCTACGATCACAAATCGGGTCTTGGCAACACCAAATCTACTTTTGCCGATTCGGGTCAGATGGAAATACGTGGAATAAAAAATGTGCTTGTCATTACCCTTTACAACGGATACAGCTACGAAGACCGGATCAGTAACCAGCAGGAAGTTTCAACCCGGCCCTTTATCAGGAATCAGTTCAGGGAGCAGACTGTTGTTTTCGACCTTTCGGATTTTAAAATGAACAAAACGGACGAGTCTCTGTTTAAAACAAATTACCAGATGCTGAATATCAGTCAGCTTAGGGAAGCCATTGATTCCATGCGAAAAAGCGGCTCCGTTAAAGCCGTGGCAACCGAGATTCAGCTGGACAACAGTCATTTTTTAAGATCGCTTCAATACCTGAAAGAAGCGGACAGCAGCAAGGACTGCAAACCTTATGTTAAGGATTATTTCAATTTACTTTCTAAAAACGAAAAGTCCAGGATAATTGAGAACGCCCTTAACATAGCCCGTTCGTCCAAATCTTACCTGGAAACAGCAGCTGACGAACAGCACCTGAATAAGCAGAATATTTTGAAATTTGACGTGGAATTGGATAAGAAATACACCCTTTCAGTTTCCTGTCTGATATTGTTTTTTATTGGTGTTCCTCTTGGAGCCATCATCCGGAAAGGGGGTCTGGGAATGCCTGTGGTGGTTTCGATTGTGTTTTTTATTCTCTTTTACATCATTTCCATAACGGGCGAACGGCTTGCAAAAGAAGGTTCTTTGCCGGTTTATCAGGGCCTGTGGCTGGCGCCGGCTTTCTTTTTCCCGATTGGCCTTTTTCTGACCTACCGGGCAAGCACCGATTCCTCCCTTTTTGATTCCTCTACCTATTTCTCAGGAATTAAAAAACGGATTCGGAATCAGTCCGTAAGATTGCCGAAATAAGCGATGATGTCCCGGAAGCTGGTTTCGATGTCAATTTCATTTGTCCAGTTTACCGCCCGTTTTATTTTCTCATTGGATCCGATGATAATTCGGTTATCATCAGGACGTGTCAAAAAAGGATTTAAAACGGGATTGATTTCAACTCCGGCGATTTCTGCCATTCGCCTGAGAAGTTCGGCGAGCGAGATACCCTTTCCGCTGCAGATGTTATATACTTCCCCGCTTTCGCCTTTCTTCAACAGCAGATAATACGCCCTTACCACATCCCGGACATCTACAAAATCACGGACGATGGAAAGATCGCCGGTAGAAAATTCAGCTGAATGTATCCTGCCTTTTTTTATGTCGTTGAGCTTTTTTGCAAAAGAAGCTACAACAAAAACAGGCCGCTGCCCGGGGCCAATATGATTGAAGGAGCGGGTAAGAACAATGTCGGTTTTATACCCTCTGTTGTAAACGTTGGACAGGAGTTCCTGCGCAACACGCGCCACAGCATAAGGGCTTAACGGATTCAGATGATGACTTTCCTTCAGCGGAAGGTCTGATGCAGCAAAATTTCCGTATTCTTCAGAAGAACCAACCGAAACAATCCTGCACCGAATTTCCTTTAGCCGGAGCTGTTCCAGAATGTTTAAAAAAATATTCGTGTTGTTGGTAAAGCTTACGATCGGGTTTTGCCAGCTAAACGCAACGCTGCTGTAGGATGCCAGATGCAATACGTAGTCGGGTCTGAACTTTTCCAAAACTTCGTTTACCTGGCTGACATTCAGAAGATCGACCCGCTGAAATTCAAACTTTACGTTTCTGAAGCCGTCTGTGCTGAATTCGGGTTCGTTCAGATCAAGGCCCATTACATTTGCCTGAACAGCATTTGTTTCAAGGTAATTTAAAAAATGTGCGCTCACAAAACCCGAAGCTCCTGTGATTAAATAATTTTCCATAATGGTATTGGGAAAACAACTATTTTTAGCCCGCTTGCAAAATTACAACTATTAACCATTGGAAAAAGATTGAAAATTCTTCAGTTCTGCAGCAAGGTTCCGAATCCGCCAAAAGACGGCGGCTCTATTGCCATGGACAATCTTACCAAAGGGCTGCTCCAACTGGGGGCCGAAGTGAAAGTATTTGCACTGAGTACTTACAAGCACCCTTTTGACGAAAGCGTGCTTTCCTCCGAATACAAAGCCTCAACAAAAATTGAGGCTGTTGAAATAGACACCCGCATAAAACCGATTGCAGCCTTTTTGAATCTCTTTGGCTCAGACTCTTACAATGTGTGCAGATTTTACAACAAAGAAGCAGAGCAAAAGCTCATCGAATTGCTGAACTCAACCTCCTATGACATTGTACAACTGGAAACACTTTTTGTAACTCCCTATCTGCAAGCCATCCGTAAACACAGTAAGGCAAAGATTGTTTTCCGCTCGCAGAACCTGGAATTTGTAATTTGGCAAAGGAAGGCTTCCAACGAAAAAAACAGTTTTGTCAGACGCTATCTGCGTCTGCTTGCAAAGCGTCTCGAACGCTATGAATCAGATCTGCTGAACCGGTACGACGGTATTGCAGCCATCACCTACGGAGACGCTGATCAGTTCAGGAAAATGGGTTGTACGGTTCCGGTTCGTACCATTCCTTTCGGGATTGATTTAAAAACGATTCAGCTCAAACCCGGAATCCATCCTGAACCGAACTCTTGTTTCCATATTGGAGCGATGAACTGGGAGCCCAATTGCGAGGCCGTAAAATGGTTGATCGAAGAGGTATGGCCTCTCGTAGAAAAGAAAAATTCAGCTATGAAGCTTTACCTTGCCGGCCGCTTTATGCCGGACTGGATCATTCGTCTCAACAGACCTTCGGTTCAGGTCATCGGAGAAGTAAAGAACCAGTATGAATTTATGCAATCCAAGGATGTCATGCTGGTGCCTTTGCTTTCCGGAGGAGGTATGCGGATAAAAATAATAGAAGGGATGGCTGCAGGCAAAGCAATTATTTCGACCCGGGTTGGTGCCGAAGGTATTCCCTGCGAAAACGGAAAAACGGTTTTGTTTGCTGATACGGCCGAAGAATTTGCCAGCCAGATTGTACGTTGTGCAGAAAACGGGAGTCTGACTCAACGCATCGGTCAACAGGGAAAGGTATTGGTTCACGAGCAATTCGACAATGTTAAAATATGCAAGAACCTTCTCCGCTTCTATACCGAACTGCTGCAGTCCTAGCCTTTTTTAGTACCTTTGAATTGTGTCAAACCTGAATACCATACCGGAAGCCATTGCTGACCTGAAAAAAGGGAAAGTTATTATTGTGGTGGATAGCGAGGACCGTGAAAACGAAGGCGATTTTATTACCGCTGCCCGAAACGCCAGCCCTGAGGTCATAAATTTTATGGCGACTCATGGCAGGGGACTCATTTGTGCCTCCATTACAGAAGAACGCGCAGAAGAATTAGGATTGGAGATGATGGTCAGCAAGAACACTTCTGAACATGCTACTCCGTTTACTGTCTCCATTGATTTAAAAGGACACGGATGTTCCACCGGAATTTCAGCCCATGACCGCTCGAAAACCATACTTGCCCTTATTGACCCCGCAATCAAACCTGAAGAGTTCGGCAAGCCGGGACATATTTTTCCGCTGAAAGCAAAAAAAGGAGGCGTACTGAGAAGAGCGGGCCATACCGAAGCCACAGTAGATCTGGCCTTACTGGCAGGCTTTGAACCGGCCGGAGTTTTGGTTGAAATAATGAATGAGGACGGCACAATGGCCCGCCTTACACAACTCGCAGGAATTGCAAAAAAATTTGATCTCAAAATAATTTCAATAGAAGACCTGATTGCATACCGTCTTTCAAATGAAACAATTATTGAACCTCAGGTCAGGGTGAAAATGCCCACCGAATACGGAGACTTTGAGCTTTCCGCTTATCTTCAAACAACAACCGGACAGGAACATCTTGCTTTAATCAAAGGGAAATGGGAAAAGGATGAACCGGTTCTGGTCAGAGTCCATTCCTCCTGTCTGACCGGGGATATATTCGGCTCCTGCCGCTGCGACTGTGGGCCTCAGCTTCATAAAGCAATGGAAATGATCGAAAAGGAAGGAAAAGGCGTAGTCGTTTACATGAATCAGGAAGGACGAGGCATAGGGCTACTCAACAAGCTTAAGTCCTATAAACTTCAGGAGCAAGGGTTGGACACTGTGGAGGCGAACCTGGAGCTTGGATTCAAAATGGATGAGCGGGATTATGGGGTCGGGGCCCAGATACTGAGGGATCTGGGAATAAGCAAAATCCGATTGATGACCAATAATCCAAAGAAAAGAGCTGGTCTTATTGGTTATGGGCTGGAAATTATTGAAAATATTCCGCTGGAAATCAAGTCCAACGAACACAATAAACTCTACCTGCGTACCAAGCGGGATAAAATGGGACATGTTTTAAAGCTAAAAGATTGATAATCAAACAATCTGCTGACATTGCGTTCCGTTTTTTTTACTATATTTGGTCGCTTTAATTCAAAATCGCTTACACTATGTTTAAACGCCTAATACTATTCTATATAGTTGCACTTGGTTTGGCAGCAACTTCTTCATTAAATGCCCAGGTAGCGGGATTTACAGCTAGCCCGGATACCGGATGCGCAACACTTTTTGTAAAATTTACCAATACCTCCACAGGTTCAGGATTGAGCTATTCCTGGAATTTTGGAGATGGAAATTCATCGACACTTCAGAATCCTGAGAATGGTTATTCAACTCCTGGAACGTATACAGTAACCCTGACGGCTAAAAGTGGCAGCAGCAGCAATTCAAAATCTGAAGTAATAAAGGTTTTTGCAAATCCTGTTGCAAAATTTTCAGTCAGTGATAGTGTAGGATGCGCTCCTTTTTCTGTAAAATTTAATGATCTTTCTTCTGCGGGCTCCGGAAAAATTGTCTCCTGGTCCTGGAATTTTAAAGATTTCACAGCCCTTTCATCATTGCAAAATCCCACTCATACGTTTATTAGTTCAGGTACGTACGATGTGCTTTTGACGGTGACTAATTCAAAAGGATGCTCTTCAACCATTAGCAAAACTATTACGGTAACAACCTCCAATCTTATATCTTCCTTTACACTGACACCCTCTTTGGCATGCGCTGCTCCTTCTACAGTTGAATTTACGGACAAATCCAGTGGAAGCGGCAGCTTAACCTACTCCTGGAGTTTTGGCGATGGAAAGACTTCCTCTTCAGAAAGTCCCGGCTCTCATGTTTACAGTTCTGCCGGTACTTTTGAAGTTAAACTTACTGTCAGTACAACAGGATGTTCTCAGACTGATTCAGCCAGTGTGAGTATATTAGGTCCTTCCAGTGCAAAATTTCTCCCCTCTGCCACTTCCGCCTGTCAGGGAAGTACTATTTCCTTTACTGACCAAACGACTCCGACTCCTGGCTCCTGGAGTTGGAATTTTGGTGACGGAGGATCTTCAACTTTACAAAACCCCGGCCATCAGTTTACAAAGGCGGGAACCTTTACTGTAAAAGAAAAGGTTACCTTTTCAGGAATTTGCGCTGATTCAACAACTAACGTAATTACAATAAATCCTGCGCCGGTTATTTCTTTTACTGCAGACACGACTAAAGACTGCACAGCCCCCCTGACTGTTGACTTTACAGACAATACTTCCGGAGCTGCCTCCTGGAACTGGACGTTTACAGGCGGTACCCCGTCGAGTTCAGCAATTCAGAAACCCGTTGTAACCTATAATTCAACGGGGTCTGACAGCGTAAAACTGGTTGTAACAAGTGCATTTGGCTGTAAAGACAGCCTGACAAAACTGAACTACATTCAGATCATACCTCCGGTTGCAAAATTTAATACCGTACCAAAACAAGGCTGCGTTCCTCTTCTGGTAAATTTTACCGATCAATCCAGTTCCGTAGAACCAATTGTTTCCTGGTCCTGGAATTTTGGCGACCCCACATCCGGCCTTTCCAACACTTCCACTCTTCAAAATCCGAATCACACGTATGCGGACACCGGAAAATTCACCGTAACCCTTAGCATTACCAATTCGTTTGGATGTACGGCCACCCTTATCATTCCCGAGGACGTGATAGTAACCAACAAGCCGATTATCGGATTTAAAGCTACTCCTTTGCAATCCTGCGCGCTTACTCCTATTACTTTCACGGATACTTCAAAAAATGCGACCAAATGGCTTTGGAATTTCGGAGACAGCACTACAGGGGTCGGGATTA
>JABDFU010000060.1 GCA_013286385.1 Bacteroidota bacterium | reverse complement strand
TCGTACCCTTTAAAAGAAGGAGGGACAATACCGTAGATTGCAGGAATTCCATCCCCCTGCAGGGTATACGTAACCAGTTTTTCACGGTTAACAGCGTAGTTAAAGGCAAGACGAACTTCTTTCTTCTTAAATACATCGCTCTGGTTCTGAAATCCGTAATAATCAAGACCCATTGCAGGAACCACCATCATATCAAAACGTGCATTCCCCTCCTTTGCATGATTAAATTCGTCCAGAATATCGGGAATCATTTCAATAGGTAAACGAAAGGTCATATCCAGATTACCTTTTTTAAATTCATACAATTCCGATTTTTTGTCCTTTATGAAAGTGTATTTCACACCGTCCAGATAGGGCAATTGATTTCCGGAATCATCCTTTCCCCAATAGTTCTTATTCCTTTCCATAACAACAGCATCGCCTTCTTTAACATTCTTAACCTGGAAGGCTCCCGTTCCTACACAATTAACACGTATATCACTGCCGTACTTCGTAATGGCTTCCTTGGGGTAAACCCAACATCCCGGCATAGTCAGTATATTCAAGAAGCCTGCGAAAGGATATTTAAGGCTGATCTGAAGGGTATAGTTATCAATAACCTTTACTCCGGGTACACCGCCGGTCAGGGGTTTTTTATCCAATGTGGATTGATAATACTCGTCTGCTCCTTCGACACGCTCCTTAAATGTGATCGCATATTGCTGATTGTCTGCATTTGCCTCGCAAAGCCGGTCAAAACAATATTTGAAATCATTGGCATTCAATTCCCTTCCTCTGCCGTCGGGGAAACACTGATCATCGTGAAATTTAACGCCTTTACGGATAGTGAAAGTCCAGGTTTTAGTATCCTCTGTTTTGTCCCATTTTTCTGCAAGACATGGTATTACCGATAGATCTGAAGTGGAAAGCTTTACAAGTCCCTCATAAACAATGGAAGAAATGTGCAACCCGACATTTTCAGAAACGTTAAGCGGATACAAACTCCTGAAATCCTCAATTTCGTTTGTTCTGAAAACTCCACCGTAATACACTCCTCCTTTTCCCTCATGCATACCCCCGTCATTACCTCTGTTTCCGGCACAGGACCATAGTATAACGGCAGTTATGCCGGACAAAATGAGTTTTTTCATTGTTTAATCGTTTTTTAAGTCGTACAAATATATTTATTTAAACTATATACCACTCAGAATTTTAATAATCGATTTCCAGCAAAACAGGACAATGATCAGAATGTCTGGCCTCAGGCAATATGGCTACACGCTTCAAACTGCTTTCAAGATTTGTACTTACCAGATTGTAATCAATTCTCCAACCCAGATTCTTGGTTCTTGAATTTGCCCTGAAGCTCCACCATGTATACTGATGAGGTTCTTTGTTGAAATACCTGAAGGTGTCAATAAATCCGGATTTCAGAAAACGGTCAACCCAGGCTCTTTCTGCAGGCAAAAACCCAGAGGTATTGGCATTGCTTTGGGGATTGTGAATATCTATGGGCTGAGGACAAATGTTGTAATCCCCGCATATAACAAGCCGTGCCCTCTTCGTTTTCAACTGCCCTATATAATCATAAAAATCCTCCAGCCATTGCATTTTAAAAGCTTGCCGCAGTTCACCGCTTGAACCCGATGGCATATATATGCTCATCACCGAAAGTTCTCCGAAATCCAGTCTCAGCACACGCCCTTCATCATCGTATTTTTTCATTCCGCAACCATACTCCACGTGATCCGGTTCGATTTTTGAAAAAACAGCAACTCCACTGTAGCCCTTCTTTTGCGCCGGGTACCAATACAAATGATAACCCAGTTTTTTAAGCGGTTCAGGATCAATTTGTTCTGGGCTGGCTTTTAATTCCTGCAAACAAATTACATCGGGATTCGCCGATTTGAGCCAATCCACCCAGCCCTTGCTTATTGCAGAACGGATTCCATTCAGATTGTAACTTATAATTCGCATCATGCGGGGTAAAAATAATTAAAATATGTAGATTTGGCGTTCTGCAGTTGAAATCAGCATTTTATGAATCACGATCATTCAAGTCACAGTCATTCAAATGATACTCATTCAAATGATATTCATTCACACCATGATCATTCTCATGGGCACCATCATCATGCACCTGTTTTAACAAATATAACCAGGTCTTTCTGGATTGGCATTGCTCTTAATTCAGCATTCGTACTGATCGAATTCACTGCCGGAATTTTAACCAATTCCCTTGCCCTGCTGTCGGATGCAGGCCATAACCTGAGTGATGCAGCCGGACTGGGCCTGTCTCTTTTTGCTTTTAAAATTTCCCGTTCAAAGGCAACCAGTAAATTCACCTACGGATTCAACAAGAGTACCATCCTGGCCTCGCTTACAAATGCCATTGTTTTGATGATCGTTGTCGGAAGCATTGGCTGGGAGGCGATTCATCGTTTCAGACAACCCGAAGAAACAAAGGGAAATGTAATGGCAATAGTCGCCGGAATAGGTATACTTATCAATAGCCTGTCCGCTCTTCTTTTCTTCCGGGAAAAAGACAAGGATCTCAACATTAAAGCAGCCTATATGCATCTCGCAATAGATGCAGTGGTTTCTGTGACGGTCGTCATTGCAGGTGTTGTAATCTACTACACGGGGTTGAAATGGATCGATCCGATGATAAGCCTGGTTATCATGGGGGTAGTTGTATACAGTACCTGGGGCCTACTGAAAGAAAGCCTGTATTTGTCCCTGGACGCAGTGCCTCAGAGCCTGAATATTGAAAAAATCAGAGAAACTGCCCTTCAACTAAAAGAGGTAAAAGACATCCACCACATACATGTCTGGGCCATGAGCACTACCAGAAATGCCTTGACAGCTCATCTGGTTCTGAATGATGCCTTAAGTGAAAAGCAAATTTCCGAAGTAAAGCACCGGGTAAGACATTCATTGGAACACATGAATATTCAGCATGTCACGCTGGAAACAGAAAGAGAATCCTGTAAAGAGGTGGATTGCGCCTGATCTGTTTCGTAAGCAACCGGGTATGAAAGAATATGTAAAAGCAGATGAAATCAAACTCATCCGCAGCGGAAACCAATTCTTCGAAACCCTGGAAGAAATCATTCAGGAAAGTAAAGACACCCTTCATCTTCAGACTTATATTTTTGAAACTGATTCAACAGGCAAACGAATTGTAAAAGCCCTTATTGACGCTGCACTGCGAAAAGTCAATGTATTTGTTCTGCTGGACGCATTCGGGTCATCCTCCTTTTCAACTCCTGCTAAAAAAGAGCTGGAAAAAGCAGGCGTTCATTTCCGTTTTTTCTCCCCTTTTCTGTCTTCTGAAAATATTTTTTTTGGACGCAGAATGCACCACAAGCTGGTGGTTGCAGACAACCGGATAGCTCTTTTGGGTGGAATCAACATTGCCGAAAAATACCACAAGGACACCAAAGATCTCCATTGGCTCGATTTTGCGGTACGTGTAAAAGGAAAACCCTGCGAATACCTGGAACTGGTTGGAAATCTCTATTATTTTAAACGAGGTTCAAAACGGCTGCGTTTGCTCGAAAAAGAAAAAAAAACCGAAAACAAGGGTCCTGATCTTATCCGTTTTCGAAGAAACGATTGGCTGCGGGGCAAAAACGAAATCCACAAAAGCTACACCGAGGCACTCTTGAAAGCTGAAAAATCAGCAATTCTGATTGCCAGTTATTTTATTCCGGGCCGCAGTTTCAGAAAACTTCTGGCAGACGCAGCAAAAAGAGGAGTCTGCATACAACTGATTCTTGCCGGAAAATCAGACGTCGGCTCGGTTCGCCTCGCCGAAAATTACCTGTACGACTTTTACCTGAAAAATAATATTCAGCTCTATCAGTGGAACGATTCGGTCTTGCACGGCAAAGCCATGATTACGGATGGAAAATGGGCCACTATTGGTTCGTACAATCTGAATTACCTGAGTCATTACATCAGCATAGAGCTCAATGCAGATATTAAAAATTCTAATTTCAGTACTGAATTTGCAGATCAATTGAGCCTGATAATCAGCTCCAAATGCGAGAAAATCGAACTAAAAAAAAACGGAAATACCTTATTCCGTAAAATACAAATGCGGCTGGCATTTGTTTTATACAAAATTTTAAGAAACTGGGTAATGCTGAGTAAAAAATACAGAAAATCTTTCAAAAATTTGTAACTTAGCGCGATTTTAAAATAGCTTGGGTTAAAAATGAAATCATACGCGAAAAGCAATAAACTTAAATACGAAACCAAGGACTCACCCGATCAGGTTCATCAACAGATTCGGGAGAAGGCTACAGCGTATTTTAAGGGCCACCGTTCCAGAAGGGCAAATGTTGCATTATGGTTAAAAGCGCTTTCACTGGTTGTTTTAATCGGACTATCCTATTATTCCCTTTTGCATTCCGGAACTTTTCTGATTTTGCTGTTGTCCTATATTGCCTTCGGATTTACCTTTTTGCTTTTGGGCATTAACATCGGACACGACGCGGCCCATAATTGCGTAACAGGCAACCACAGAGTTGACAATGTTTTGTTTCAGATCATATTTGGCTTACAGGGCCTGAGCGGGTATGTATGGAAATTGCGCCACAATTTTTCGCATCATATTTTTCCGAATATTTATGATAACGACAGCGATCTGGAATTATCCAAACTGGTTCTCCTGAGCCCGCATGAGAAAAAAATGTCCATTCACAAATACCAGCACATCTATGTTCCGTTTATGTATATATGGTTTTCCCTGATCTGGATATTTTATGTTGATTTTGCCATGCTGTTTAAAAAGAAGCACGCAAACATCAAACTGAACAGGGTTCCTCCTCTTGAATACATAAAATTGATCGTTATTAAAGCCACTTACCTGTATACATTCCTGTATTTACCCCATTTTTTTACTGGCCTGCCCTTTACAACCATTTTGGTTGCTTACCTGATCATGAATTTTTCGATTTCTCTTTTTCTGGCTTTTACTTTTTACATTTCCCACCATGTACTGGAAACCAAGTATGCCGAAGCCCGCTACGAAAATACGTTGGTAAAATCATCCTGGATCCGGCATCAGATTGTCTCCACTACCGACTTCAACATTGACAGCAAACTGGGCAATTACATTTTTGGGGGCTTCAACCTGCATGTGGCACACCATATTTTTCCTGAGGTCAGCCATGTCCATTATCCAGCATTGACCAAAATCATCCGGGAGACACTGGACGAAAATCAGCTGAACTGGTATAAGTCCTTTGGATTCTTTGAGGGTGTGGCATCCCACCTTTCGCTGCTTAAAAAAACCGGACGCGGGGAATTTGAAATCGAAGAAGAGCTGGAAGAAAAGCTGGATGAAGAACTGGTAGTGGCCTGATTGTTGCTATGAAACAGTTAAATTTCCTGTTTATCGTCCAGGGAGAAGGCCGGGGTCACATGACCCAGGCCATAACTGCCGGAAATATGCTGATCCGCGCAGGCCACAAAATCAGCTGCGTCCTGATCGGAATCAATCCCCACAGGGAAATCCCCGACTTTGTCCGTCAACAACTGCAAACAGATATCTGTGCAGTTGATTGTCCCGGATTTATAATGGATTCAAAAATAAAATCGGTAAAACTGATTCCTTCGATTGTCAGCAATCTGGTTCGGATCCCGGTTTTTATAAAAAGTGTGGGGCAAATTCACAAAAAAGTCAGGCAGCACAAGCCCGATCGCATTGTGAATTTTTATACCCCTCTGGCAGGAATCTACGCCTTTTTTTACAAGCCCTCTGTGCCTTTTATATGCATTGCACACCAGTATATCTATCTGCACCCCGAATATATTTTTCCAAAAGGAAGATACCTGGATAGGTTCGCCATTCGGTTTTATACCCGGATGACGGCCTTGCGTTCTGAAAAAAAACTAGCCCTTTCCTTTTATCCTCTGAAGGATTATCCGGATCTGTCACTGTTCGGATTTCCCCCATTGCTGCGCAAAGAAGTAGTTGACAGAAAAACCAGTGAAGGTAATTACCTGCTCGTCTATTTGGTCAACAGTGGATACGCCGAAGAAATAATCAAGTGGCACACAAACAATCCACAAACAGAGCTGCATTGTTTTACCGACAGCAGGGAAAGGGCCCAACCCTTTGATGATAAACTTTTCTTCCAGTACCTGGACGATAAAAAATTCATTGAGTTGATGGCGGGTTGCAGAGGTCTGGTCAGTACGGCCGGATTTGAATCCGTTTGCGAAGCAAAATACATGGGCAAACCTGTATTTATGGTTCCGGTAGAAGGGAATTATGAGCAATACTGCAATGCACACGACGCCTGCAAGGTAGGAACTGGAATTACGGATTCTCAGTTCAGAATCGAACGCTTCCTGGACTTCCTTAGTAAATCCGCCGTAAAAAAAGAAGAATTCAGAAAATGGGCTGACACAGCGGCCGAAAAATTAATCCTTCACCTTACCGTCTGAAAACCTGAATTGTGTAGGGCCTTATTTCTTGTGTGCCAGTCTTATTTTAAGTTTAATGTCGGCGCCAGCACTGCCATTGTTGTAATTCCCATAATTTCCAGGATAACCGCCTCCACCTCCTCCTAAAGGTATTCGGACTCCAAAACCCATTCCGGCCATTCCCATACCCATCCCTCCCATGCCTCCCATGCCGCCCATACCCATACCGAATCCCCCCCCGCCATACATACCCGGATTATCCTGTACCGGCAAACCTTTTGTCGTAATGCCAATTCCAAAGTACCGGAGACTGTCCGAAGGTCTTACCACATTTCTGTAAAAGGTCCGGAAAGGGATAGAAGCCTCATAATAAAGCGTATTGCTGGTATCCCATCCGATTGTTGCCTGTATTCCGAAATCATTGTAAACAGACACAATCCCGGCCGCTGGTGGCCTGAAACCCGTCAGATTAATCCACTTATCGTTGACTGTGTATTTCTTTCTAAGGGCAGCAAGGTCCGGTTCATGATGTCGCTGAACTTGCTGAGCTGGTCGGGTTCGTTGACCCGGGCTGCGGTTATAAGAACCCAGACTGTCCGTTCCCTGGTCTGCATCCTGATTTTTCTTGGTCCGTTGTGTAAACGGAAAAAGCAATCCGATTGTTTTCTTTTTTCTGCCGGTTGTATCTATCCAGACCTGCAGTCCGTAGCGAAGGATCTGCATCTGGGTCTGCTTGTTTTGCGTTTTGATACGTATATAAAAATTACTGCTGTCATTACTCAGTCCGAAATACATATCGCTGGCATTGTCATACATTCTTAAAGGTCCGTCCCATTCCTGAGGGTCACCATCCACCTTAATCGCCGGAGATTGCCACACACCCTTGTAAACATAAGTGCTGCAGGATGCAAGTAGTATACAGCAGAAAAGAAAAAAAAGGAAATCGGTTTTAAAAAAACGTAAACTCATGGATTTGCGGAAACCGATTGATTATATACATCGACAACGACATGCGCATGACGTATTTCCCTGATATGAAAAACATAGGATACGGCTTCGGTGGCCACTCCACCTAAAAACAAATACCCTCCAACAGTACGATCCTGAATTCGCTCATTTAACCGGGCCGTTCTGGCCGCACCTTTGCCTACTGAAGCTGAAATATCCTGGTCAAAGGCACCCACAAAAGTCAGCAATCCGGCTGTCCCCAGCACAATTGCACCCGCCAGAAAACTGTTTTTCAGCACCTTTAGTTCTTCGGTTTTTTTTACGAGCAGCTTCAATTTCTTATCCTGTTGTTTCCACACAATATCCAGCATATCCTGCTCAGGTATTTGTTGGTTCAGATAATAATAGTACTTCCCTGCAGGCTGAATGGTTAAATCCTTTTTCACCGGAAACGCAGTTGAAACTGAGCTTGACTTAAAATTCTCAAAAGACTCCTTCACTTTGTTGTGAAAAACAATATAGCGGAGTTCTGATTTTTCAACCGTAAAAGTAGGTCCTTCCTGGTAGTCAAATCGTTTGTATTTAACATCTCCCGGGTTAACTTCCAGAATTTTTGCGATGATTACATCTTGATTCCGCTTTACAATAGTATCCTGAGCTTCAATTTCAGTAGACCCCAACAGGCAAAAGAAAATAAGCCAAAACAAAAAAGGGCAATTCGATAATTTCCGGATATCAATCAACATACGGTTTAAATTTTTAGGATTTAACCAAATCAAAGATACGAAATGTTAAAACACTTCACTCACGTTAAAAGCCGGCCCATTGGAGCCTTGTGTCCCAAATCCGTAATCAATCGCAAAATTTACTCCCGAAAATTTATTCACTTTTATTCGTACGCCAAATCCGCAACCCGGTAAAAAACCGTCGAAATTATATCGGGCAAGCTCTGATACACTTTCTCCGTTTACGAACAACACCCCTCCGAATAATCCATTTTTAGTGATAGGGAACCGGTATTCGGACTCAAGGTAAATCATGGCTGGTCCACGAAGCCTTCCCTGTATATAACCTCTTCCGGTGTTCGAATAGGAATCCCAGCCGGTACTCGGTAAATCGAAGTACGGAACCTTCCCTCCCCAGGTAAACCAATTCAGGTTCCAGAAAGTCAGCATCCGATCTGAGTTTTTGGAAAGCTTAATATAAGCCCTGTTATCATTGTAAACCGATTGCCAGTTTTGATCACTTCCCAGAAAAGTAAAATTACTTCGGTAAACCAAATTACTGTAAAATGCGGTTTCAATTGGATTATTTGGATTTTTCCGGCTGTCGTACAGCAAATTCAACGTCGGGCCAGAGGAGGCGGTATGAGTTGTATTTCCGTTGTAAAGGCCAAAATCAGTTCCTGATCCTCCAGTAGCAATTTTACTGATGTCAAAATGGTAATCGTAATTGTATCCGACTCCGGCATAAAAGTCAGATTTATCCAATTGCTTCAAGCCAAACTGATAAAAGCGGATGTACGAATAATTGATCAGATCCCAATTGGAGAGAGAGCTATTGTTTCCCAAACCATACGTATTGGTGGGGTAATAATAATACCTCCAGTCTCCCTGAAGATTGATTTTGTTATCCTTAGACCAGATATTAAAAACAAGGGGCAACATAACCTGATGATAGCTAATGGAATAATCAGGATTAAAAGATATGGCCGAAACATTTGTAGTTGATTGTTTACCGGTTAAAAATGAAAAATTCGTTGCAACAATAAACAGTAATCCATTCTGTATGTTATATCCCGGAACGGGTGCAAGAGATGGATATAGTTTATAGGGAATCATTTTGATGGAATCCCTTTTCAAAACAGGGTGATTAATGACACTGATCAATAAATTGCTGTCGTTAACCAAAGCGGTGTCTAACCGGTGGCGGGTCTGAAACAGCTCCCGCCTGACATCAAGCAAATCGATTTGTTTGACAGTAGTCTCCTGGGAAAACAAAGGAAATCCCAACAGAATCAGGCAAAAGCAATAAATGAAATTTCGCATAAACCTGCACAAATGTACTGATTGTAGATTTAGTTGAACGCGCGTTTTTCCATTTTATTGGCGATATTTTTGACGTAGACAAATAAGGCCGGCTTGCCTACAAATAATCCTCTTTCACACGCGGTATAAATTTTCGTCTTTCGTTAAGATCATTTGTATATTTGGAAAAATCATAAAACCAACCAAAAAACCAAACATGAGATCCGGATTTATCAAATTATGCGTTTTGACCCTGACCCTGGTTATTATCTGTTCTGTTTTTTTCTGGACAAAAGCCTTGTGGTCACTGATTGTTATTCTTCCGTTGATCGGAGTCGGGATTATGGACATGACCCAAAAACGTCAGACCATTCGCAGAAATTTCCCCGTGATTGGCCGGATGAGGTATTGGATGGAAATGCTTCGTCCGAAAATTTATCAGTATTTTATTGAATCCGATACCGACGGCACGCCGTTTAACCGGCTGAACCGAAATGTAATTTACCAACGCGCCAAAAAAGTAATTGACACAACACCCTTTGGAACGCAGCTGAACGTATACGACATCGGATACGAATGGCTGAATCATTCCATTGTCCCGCTTGATTCCCGTAAACTTGATCACAATCCCAAGGTGGTAGTCGGAGGACCGGATTGCAAACAACCCTATAAAGCCAGTATATTGAATATCTCAGCTATGAGTTTCGGATCACTTAGCGAAAATGCAATTCTGGCATTAAACGGAGGAGCGAAAATAGGCGGCTTTGCACACAATACGGGTGAAGGCGGACTCAGCCCTTATCATCTGGGTCCAGGTGGAGATATTATCTGGCAGATTGGAACAGGTTATTTCGGCTGCAGAAATAGAAACGGGACCTTCAAAGAAGAGTTGTTTGCCGAACGTGCAGTTCTGCCCAATGTAAAAATGATCGAAATCAAGCTTTCCCAGGGGGCGAAACCCGGTCACGGCGGAATTTTACCAGCTAAAAAAGTTACCCCTGAAATTGCCAAAATCAGACACGTTGAAATGGGGCAGGATGTCATTTCTCCTCCCTACCACAGTGCGTTTTCAACACCCGTCGAATTTCTTCACTTTATCAAAAAACTGCGCGACCTTTCCGGTGGTAAACCAATAGGATTTAAACTTTGCGTGGGCAGAAAAAGTCAGTTTTTAGCCATCTGCAAGGCCATGGTAAAAACCGGAATCATGCCTGATTTTATCACAGTTGATGGCGGGGAAGGCGGAACAGGTGCAGCGCCCCTTGAATTTTCAAATTCAGTAGGAATGCCCCTGAGGGACGCCCTGGCATTTGTATACGACGCGCTCAACGGGTTTGCATTAAAAAGACATATTAAAATTATTGCTTCCGGAAAAGTAGCCACAGGTTTTGACATTGTAAAAAATCTCGCTTTGGGAGCTGACATGTGCAACTGCGCAAGATCCATGATGCTGGCCCTGGGATGTATCCAGGCCCTTGAATGCAATACCAACCGGTGTCCGACAGGCGTGGCAACACAGGACAAAGATTTGCAAAAAGGATTGGTGGTAAGCGACAAACAAACACGGGTAGCAAATTTCCACAACGAAACCGTCAAAAGCGCTGTTGAATTAATGGGGGCAGCCGGTATCATAGATCCCGGAAAACTGCACAGGGATTTTATTTACAGAAGAGTCAGTGCCGGTGAAATTCAAACCTACGGAGAAACTTACCCTTACGTATTGAGGGGAGCATTGCTCGAAAGTCCCTATCCCGAAATTTATCAGTTTGATATGTCCAACTGCAGTGAGGAAACCTTTCAACCACTAATTAAGTAGAGTCACTTTGCTTTTTAGCAAAGCGTACTCTACTTTATACCCGGAGGGTGATAAGTAAACTAGGAATCAGGAGAATAATGACCCTTCCATTTCTTCTTCAGCTCTTCCAATTGCTTTTTTCCGTAGGCCACCTTAATGATAACCACAAAAAGAACAGGCACAATAAATACAGCCAGTGAGGATGCCGCAATCATACCGCCCAAAACAGTAAATCCTATTGTCCTCCTGGCCACGGCTCCTGCTCCGGTAGCCAATACAAGAGGCATAACTCCAAATATGAATGCAAGGGAGGTCATGATAATAGGTCTTAGACGTAAGCTAACTGCATCTATCGTCGATTGTATAAGGTCTTCGCCGCTGTCCACGCGCACTTTTGCATATTCAACAATCAGAATAGCATTTTTAGCAGCAAGTCCGATAAGCGTAATAAGTCCGATCTGGGCATACACATTGTTACTGAGTGCGGGAATAAATGTCAGTGTCAGAATAGCCCCGAAAGCCCCGATCGGAACGGACAACATTACAGAGAAAGGAACCGACCAGCTTTCATAAAGGGCGGCCAGAAAAAGAAATACAAAAGTCAGTGAAAATAAAAAGATGTAGATCGTTTGGGAGCCTGCAACAATTTCTTCATAACTCAACCCTGAAAATTCATACCCATAGCCTTTGGGCAATACACGGTCAGCCGTTTCTTTAAGTGCATCAATAGACTGGCCGCTGCTGTATCCCTGCGGAGAACCGCCATCAACTTCAGCAGATCTGAAAATATTGAAATGCGCCACCACAGGAGCAGCCTCGATGGGCAGATAGGTAATCAACGAACTTAGCGGGAGCATTTCTCCGGCCTGGTTACGGACGTAATACTTATCAAGATCGGTAATCATACGCCGGTAAAGGGTATCGGCCTGCAAGACCACATGGAACGTACGGTTATAAAGTGTGAAATCATTTACATAAGAACTACCCATATAGGCTTGGATGGTGTTAAAAACATCTCCTATACTCACACCCATTTTCTTACACTTTTCGCGGTCTACGGTAAGATTAAAACTGGGAGTATGTGCAGAGTAATAGGATACAGCCCTTGAAATAGCAGGATTTTTATTGGCCTCCTTACAAAACTTATTGACCACTTTTTCAAAATCTTTCACATCATCTGCCGTATTGCGCTGCTCAACCTGAAAACTAAACCCGGCGCTTTGGCCTATACCCGGTATCGGAGCAGGTTGCATGACCACAACTTTGGCGTTTTTTACATCTGCCTGGGCAATCCGTTTTAACATGACTTCAATAATTCCGGGAACCTGTTCACTTGCCTTACTCCGCTCAGCCCAGGGTTTAAGCTGACAGAAAATAGTTCCGCTGTTTGATTTGGTGGCCCCGTTAATGACATTGAGCCCTGCAAGTGCTGCATAGTGTCCCACACCAGGTGTTTCTCCAATAACCTTCATCAGTTTATTGATCAATGCAACCGATTGAACGGTAGAGGATGCCTCGGGCAATTCGTAGGTGATCTGCACCCTTCCCAGATCTTCATTGGGAATAAATCCGGAAGGTTTGTACTTAAACAGAAAGAAAGTCGCAACGCCAATGCAGACAAGCAAAACGATAACGTATTTCGAGGAGTGGATTCCCCTTTTTACGCCATTGGAATAATAAATGGTAAACCTTGCAAATTTGGTGTTGAACCAATGAAAAAACTTTTCCAATCCTCTGGAATTTTCATCGATGACGTGCGGTTTTAACAACAGTGTACAAAGTGCAGGTGTCAGAGAAAGGGCGACAAAAGCTGAAATAACGATTGACACGGCTATGGTAATCGCGAATTGCTGATACAAACGGCCAACGATACCCGGTATAAAAGCCACCGGTACAAATACCGAAGCCAGAATTAAGGCCACTGCAATAACAGGGGCCGTAATGTCTTTCATAGCATATTCTGTGGCTTCCCGGGCGGACATCTTCTCCACATCAATATAATGCTGCACTGCCTCAACAACTATGATGGCATCATCCACCACAATTCCAATAGCCAGAACAAAACCGAACATAGTGAGCGTATTAATTGTAAATCCCAGTGGCACGAAAAAGATAAAAGTGCCAAGAATAGATACGGGTATAGCCAGCAGCGGAATAATAGTGGTTCTCCAGTTCTGCAGAAAAAGGAATACCACCA
>JABDFU010000059.1 GCA_013286385.1 Bacteroidota bacterium | reverse complement strand
GGCTTTTGGCAAGCGTGGCGGTTTCGTTTTTTACGCCTTTGACTTCGTTTCCCGCCCGAAGATCCACCGCAATGCAATTGTATCCAAGTTTGCAAAGACGAAGCGCCGTTTCCCGGTATTCTCCCCTGCTGAAACCGGCCTGGTGGCAAAGAATCATATAGGGTAAGCTGTCGTTGATAAAATACAGATCTGCGGTAACAATAACCGGATCCCTTGTTGCGGACATGGTGATTTTTTGCTGGGCGTAGAAACAGGGCGACCCGACACCAATGGCAAGAATCAATGCAAGCAAATACCGTAAATACATGGCTTATTCGGCCAATAAAATAACCTTATTATTGAGCATCTCAACGACCCCTCCGTTTATGCTGAACTGCTGGGTCTCTTTGTGATCGTTGATAACGTTGACCGTTCCTTTCTTTAAAGAGGCAATAATCGGGGCGTGATTATTCAGCAAACCAAATGAACCATCAGTGCCGGGAAGTTTAACGGACGTTACTTCTCCGCTAAAAAGTTTTTTATCCGGTGTAATTATTTCTAAAAACATGTTATTTGGTTTCGGCTAACATTTTCTTGCCTTTTTCAATGGCTTCCTGAAGATTTCCGACCAGGTTAAAAGCTGCTTCAGGGTACTGGTCTACTTCACCGTCCATGATGGTGTTGAAATCTTTAATGGTATCTTCTATGGGAACAAACACACCCTTGAGGCCGGTGAATTGCTCAGCCACATGGAAAGGCTGGGACAGGAAGCGCTGAACCCTTCTGGCACGATGAACCACGAGTTTGTCCTCTTCAGAGAGTTCATCCATTCCAAGAATAGCAATGATATCCTGCAGTTCTTTGTAACGCTGAAGAATTTGTTTAACGCGTTGTGCGGTATTGTAATGTGCCTCTCCCAATACGGCAGGTGTTAAAATCCTGGAAGTTGAATCCAGCGGGTCAACGGCCGGGTATATTCCAAGCTCTGCAATTTTACGGCTGAGAACGGTGGTGGCATCCAGGTGGGCAAAGGTAGTTGCCGGAGCCGGATCGGTGAGGTCATCAGCAGGAACGTAAACGGCCTGCACTGAAGTAATAGAACCGCGTTTGGTTGAGGTAATTCGTTCCTGCATCGCGCCCATTTCGGTCGCCAGCGTAGGCTGGTATCCAACTGCCGACGGCATACGTCCCAGCAGGGCAGATACTTCTGATCCGGCCTGGGTAAACCGGAATATATTGTCGATAAAAAACAGAATATCTCTTCCTCCGCTTGCTTTATCATTGGGATCTCCGTCTCTGAAATATTCAGCAACCGAAAGACCCGATAGTGCAACCCGCGCACGGGCTCCCGGAGGTTCGTTCATTTGTCCGAAAACAAGAGTAGCCTGTGATTTTGCCAGTTCGGTCATATCCACTGCACTCAAATCCCATCCTCCTTTTTCCATGGAATGCTTGAACGCATCTCCGTATTTAATAACCCCTGATTCAATCATTTCCCTGAGCAAATCATTTCCTTCGCGTGTACGTTCTCCGACACCTGCAAAAACAGAAAGACCTGCATAACCTTTGGCGATGTTATTGATCAGTTCCATGATCAAAACCGTTTTTCCTACTCCGGCTCCGCCGAACAGTCCTATTTTTCCGCCTTTTGCATAGGGCTCTAAAAGGTCAATGACCTTAATTCCGGTAAACAACACCTCTGTGGAGGTAGATAACTCCTCGTATTTGGGAGGATCCCGGTGAATGGAATAACCTTTGCTTTTATCAACCTTTCCTATGCCGTCAATGGCATCACCCACTACATTGAACAGCCGTCCTTTGATCTGTTCTCCTACGGGCATCTTGATCGGAGCTCCGGAAGAAGTAACTTCGGTGCCACTGCTCAAGCCTTCGGTAGAATCCATCGCAATGGTGCGAATGGTGTCTTCGCCAACGTGTTTCTGGCATTCGAGGATGATCGACGTGCCATCCGGACGTTTTACTTCAAGGGCATCCAGAATATTGGGGAGTTTGGCCCCTTTTTGTTCAAAACTGACATCAATTACCGGTCCGATGATTTGAGTGATTTTTCCTTTTAAAGTTGACATAGATCTGGAGCGTATGAATTAGGCCGCAAAGATATTGTTTTTTGAATTGCATATTCCTCTATTGTTGATAAATTGTAAATTATTCCTTTTCCATATCTTCGTGCCCGCATCGGAATGAGGTATGAAAGTTTATCGAACAATTGAGGAGTTTAAAGGTCTTCTTTTTCCGGTAGTTACTTCGGGGACATTTGACGGTGTCCATCTGGGTCATCAGGCCATACTAAAACGGCTTAAGGAAATAGCTGTTCAGAGCGGAGGAGAAACTGTTTTGCTGACTTTTTTTCCTCATCCGCGGATGGTGTTGTTCCCGGATGAAGAGGTACTAAAAATGCTAAGTACCCAGGAGGAGAAAATCAGTTTGCTGGAAGAGCAGGGCGTTGATCATTTAATCATATATCCCTTTTCCAAGGAATTTTCAAGGATGTCTTCGGTTCAGTTTATACGGGATGTTTTGGTTAATAAAATAGGGACCAAAAAGCTGGTTATCGGTTACAACCATCATTTCGGACGCAACCGGGAAGGATCCTTTCTCCACCTGAGGGAATTTGGTCCTGTTTACGGCTTTGAAGTGGAAGAAATTCCGGCCAGGGATGTGGATTCTGTTGAAATCAGTTCCACTAAGATCAGGCAGTCTCTGGAAGCCGGGAATATTTTATCCGCTAATACTTTTTTGGGTTACCCTTACGTTATAAGCGGTGAAGTTGTAAAAGGTAAACAGCTGGGCCGGAAATTGGGATATCCGACAGCGAATATTCAGGTTCAGGACCGGTATAAACTGATTCCGGGAAACGGAGTGTACGTTGTTAAAGTGACGTACAGAAATAAACACTATAAAGGGATGCTCAATATCGGAACCAACCCTACGGTGAATGGAGTCAACAGGAGCATAGAGGTTCATATTCTGGATTTTAATCAGGATATATATGGAGAACAGCTTAAATTAAGCCTTATTGAAAGAATAAGAAGTGAGGAAAAGTTTGAAAACATTGAAAAGCTGAAGGCTCAATTGGGAAAAGACAGGGAAAAAACAGTACAATTATTTTCAGAAAAAGGAAATTGAATACAACTCAGCGCGCCGCGGTTTCAGTTTTTGCGATTTTGTTGCATATCTCTGGCCTTTCGGCACAAACCCAGACCGAACCTGGCCCAACCGAATCGGCACGGCAGGCTGTTGATTCGCTTACGTTGGATACCATGGCAGGGTTTAGCAGTTTAGACCTGGCCGTTAAAGCCGGAGATCAGGTTGTGAAGCTCGTGCTTAGAAAACAAAAACTGAAGGAGTTTCCGGTTGACATTCTGACCTTGAAAAACCTCCAGTACCTTGATCTGAGTAAGAATTCAATTAAGGAATTGCCCGAAGGTATTGATTCGCTCCGTCAGCTGCAGGTATTGATTCTTTCCAGGAACCGTCTTCAGCGCCTGCCGAAACAAATCGGCAGGCTAAGAAATCTCAAAATTCTGAACGTCAACCAGAACGATCTTGTTGCATTGCCTCCGCAGATTGGCGATCTGGAGAATCTGGAATATCTGGACCTCTGGAGTAATAACATATCTGTATTTCCTGAACAGATGTCCAGTCTAAGCAAACTGAAAGTTATGGATCTCAGGGTAATTATGATCGAAGACGATGACCAGCAAAGACTCAAAAATTTACTTCCCAACACCCTCATTGAATTTTCACCGGGATGCAGGTGTAAAACTCAGTAAGAGTGATTTTTAATTAGAATTTAGTGATTTTTTATAAAAAATCATGTAGGTTTGTAACCCTTAAAATAAAAAAAGATAAACATGACTAAATTGAGCGTTGCTTGTTTAACTCTTGCGGTTTCATTTTCTTTATGCCCCCGATTGACCCTGGCGCAGTCCAATCAGGACGCAGTTCTGATGACGGTCGGTGATTCAAAGGTTACAGTGGCCGAATTCGATAATGTGTATAAGAAAAACAGCGGTAAAGAGAGTGTGGCTGAAAAAAAATCCCTGAATGATTATGTGGATTTATACATCAATTTTAAATTGAAAGTAAAAGAGGCGGAAGAATTGAAGCTGGACACCTCGGAAGCATTCAAAAAGGAACTGGCCGGTTACCGCCAGCAGCTTGCCCAGCCGTACCTGACAGATAAAAATGTGAGCGAACAGCTTTTAAAAGAGGCCTATGAGCGCAAGCAACTCGAAGTAAGGTCGAGTCATATTTTGGTTAAATGTGCTGAAAATGCACTGCCCAAGGATACTCTGATCGCCTACAACAAAATTATGGGTTACAGAGATATGCTCATGGGTAAGAAGGGACCTAAAATCGAATTTGAAACACTGGCAAAATCAAGTTCTGAGGATCCGTCCGCTAAAGAAAACGGAGGCGATCTGGGCTATTTTTCTGCGTTTGATCTGGTTTACCCTTTTGAAACGGCCGTATATACGGCCAAAATAGGCGAAATCAGTATGCCTGTGCGCACCAAGTTCGGCTACCACCTGATTAAAGTTATTGACCGTCGTCCTGCCCAGGGTGAAATCCAGGTGGCGCACATCATGATAAAAACACCAAAGGGAATGACCAGGGAAGATTCTGTTAAAACCAGAGCAACAGCTGATCAGATCCTGGAAAAGATTAAGTCCGGAGCAAATTTTGCTGACCTGGCCAAACAGTTTTCGGATGATAAAGGCTCTGCACCAAAGGGAGGGGAATTACCCTGGTTTGGCATAAACCGTATGCCAGTTGAATTTGAAAAAGCCTCTTTTGCCTTGAAAAATAACGGGGATGTTTCAGAGGTTGTCCGCACACGCTATGGCTGGCATATTATAAAACGTCTGGACAGGCGCAACGTCGGATCTTTTGAGGATATGAAATCAGAGTTGAAAGCAAAAGTAGCAAAAGACAGCCGCTCTCAAATGGGAAGAACTTCCATGATTGCAAAAATAAAAGCAGAATATAAATTTAAAGACAACCCTAAACTTGAAACTGAATTTTACGCTGTTGTGGATTCTGATTTTTTTAAAGGAAACTGGAAAGTCGCAAAAGCAGAGAAACTGAACAAAGTCATGTTTGCCCTTAATGACCAGAAATACACTCAGGTTGATTTCGCCAAATTTATAGGGCTGCACCAAAGCAAAAGGGCGAAAACCGAACTTAAACCCGTTCTGGATGCCCTGTATAAGCAATTTGTTGACGAGTCCTGCATAGCCTATGAAGAGGCTCATCTGGATCAGAAGTACCCGGAATTCAGATCGCTGATGCGGGAATACAGAGACGGCATTCTGTTGTTCGACCTGACCGACAAAAAAGTATGGTCGAAAGCCGTCAAAGACACCGTCGGACTCCGGGAATATTATGAGAAGAACAAACAGAATTATTTGTGGGAAGAAAGGGCTGAAGCATCGATTTATACCTGTGCCGATGAAAGGATTGCGAATGAAGTAAAAGCGATGCTTAAGAAAAAGAAAACGGAAAAAGAAATCCTGGATCAGGTCAATAAAAACTCGCAGTTAAATTTGCAGATCGAATCAAAAGATTTTCTCCCAAAAGAAAATAGTTTTGTTGATGCCAATTGGAATCCCGGCATTTCTGCTACGAAGACCGAGAACGGAAAAGTCATGTTCGTTGAGGTTACCAAATTGCTGAAACCCCAGCCAAAGGAGTTCAATGAATCCAAAGGACTGGTTACTGCGGATTACCAGAATTACCTTGAAAAGGAATGGATTAACTCCCTGAAAACCAAATATCCTGTTACGGTCAACAAGGACGTATTGGCAACTATTCAGTGAAACGGCGGCCCCTGCCTTTCCTAAGTTACGGGCGATACGGACAACTGTCCGGAAGCATTGTTTTAATCGGGTTACTTAGCAGTATACTGTTCTCTTTTTGCAAAAATAAAGAGGATGTGAAAAAGGGCGCCATTGCCAGGGTCTACGATCAATACCTGTACGGAGATGAACTGAAGAATCTGGTTCCCAAGGGAACAAAAAAAGAAGACAGCCTTGCGCTTATAAAAAAATACATCAACAGTTGGACAAACGAAATGCTCACCCTTCACAAAGCGGAGGAAAACCTGAGTGAGGTTCAGAAAGATGTGGAAAAGCAGCTGAAGGACTACCGGAATTCACTGATCACCTACACTTATGAAAAAGAACTAATAAGGCAAAAGCTCGATACGCTGGTACGTGCAGGAGAAATCGAAAGTTATTATGCCAGGAATAAAAACAATTTTGAACTCAAGGACAATATTATCAAAGTGCTTTATGTTAAGGTGAATAAAAAAGCTCCCAACCTCCAGAAGGTGAAACTACTTTACCGTTCAGAAAATCCGAAAGACAAAGAGGCCCTTGCCGGCTATTGCAATCAATACGCCGAAAATTTCTATCTGGATGATAACCAATGGCTGTTGTTTGATGATTTGCTTAAGGAAATTCCAATTCAGGCCACTTACAACAAAGAACTTTTTTTACAAAACAACCGTTTCATAGAAGTCAGCGATTCGTCCAGTCTTTATTTCGTGAATATTAAAGGCTTTCAGATAAAAAACAGCATTTCCCCGCTCGCTTTTGAAAAAGAGAACATAAAAAACATAATTTTAAACAAAAGAAAGCTTGAATTGATCAATAAAATGAAAGATGAAGTTTACAAAGAAGCCCAGCTTAATAACAACGTGGAGAACTTTTAGCAGCCCACTCCTTTTTCTGCTGCTTTTTCAGGTTGTTGTTGTTTCCCAGAATCCGGTGGTTGATAAGGTTGTTGCGGTTGTCGGTGATAAAATCATTACCAAATCACAACTGGAGGAGCAGTATTTAAGCTATTCGACCAAGACCGACAAAATGGATCCTGTGCAGATGCGATGCAGACTGCTGGAGCAAATCATGTTTCAGCGACTGTTGCTTTCCCAGGCCCAAAAGGACAGCGTAATGGTCACTGACCAGCAGGTCGAACAGGAACTGGAGCGTCGTGTTAAAATTTTTTCAAACCAGTTCGGATCCGAGCAAAAGTTTATCGAATTCTATGGGAAATCCATTGAGGATTTTAAATCAGAAATGCGGGACAACATCAGGGATCTCATGCAGGCCCAGAAAATGCAAGCCAAAATTACCGAGGATATTACCGTTACTCCTGCGGATGTCAGGGCGTATTACAATTCCATACCAAAGGACAGCCTTCCCTTTGTCAATGAAGAAGTGGAAATCGGCCAGATCATAAAAAAACCACCGGTTTCTGAAGAGGCAAAAAGGGAAGCCAGGGAGCGTCTTCAGGTTATACATGACCGGGTCAAAAAAGGAGAAGATTTTGCTGTGCTGGCTGCATTGTATTCTGAAGATCCCGGTTCTGCTGCCAAAGGAGGTAATTACGATAGTCTGAAACGTGGTTCGTTTGTGCCTGAATTCGATGCTGTTGTGTTTCAGCTCAAACCCGGAGAGATATCTCCTGTGTATGAAATGCCGCCCTACGGCTACGACATTGCCATGCTGAGGGGGAAAAGGGGAGAAGAAGTGGATGTTTGCCATATTCTTATTGCTCCGAAATCCTCTGCTGAAGATTTAAAAAAGGCGGGAACTATTCTGGACAGTGTTTACCGCGTTATCAAGCACGACTCGCTTCCTTTCAGAGAAGCGGCTTCCCGATACACTGACGATGAAGAAGGAAAACAAACCGGGGGCCTTATCGTCAATCCGCTTACCGGAGCGACCAAATTTGAAAAGACCGATCTGGGCCAGTTCGATCCTTCTCTGGCCTTTACTATAGACCGCATGAAGGTTGGTGAAATTACCGAACCCAGCATCACAACAACAAAGGATGGAAAACAGGCCTACCGAATTTTGTACCTCAAAAGCCGCAGCGAACCGCACAAGGCAAATCTGAAAGAGGATTATCAACGCCTTCAGGCCATTTCACTGGAAGAAAAAAAGAGAAAGGCCATGAGTACCTGGATCAAAAAGCACATTGTCGGAACGTATATTCATGTTGATGAGGAATACAAGAACTGCAAGTTTGAGCACAATTGGCTGGTGGATCAATAAATTCAGAACGTATGGAATACAAAAATGATGTAGAGGCGGTGGATGCCTTCAATGTAAAGTACAAAGTCTTAAAGCAGGAAATTGCGAAAGTGATCGTTGGTCAGAATGAAGTGGTCAAGGATGTGCTGATCTCGATCTTCAGCAAGGGGCATTGTTTGCTGGTAGGGGTTCCGGGTCTGGCCAAAACATTATTGGTAAATACCATTTCTGATGTGCTGGGTCTCAGTTACAACAGGATTCAGTTCACCCCTGATCTGATGCCTTCTGATATTGTCGGCACCGAGATTCTGGATGAGAGCAGACAATTTAAATTTATCAAAGGACCGCTTTTTGCCAATATTATTCTCGCCGACGAAATCAACCGGACACCTCCCAAAACCCAGGCTGCTTTATTGGAAGCCATGCAGGAAAAGGCCGTAACCGCAGCCGGTAAACGCTATGAACTGGGTTCTCCGTTTTTTGTATTGGCCACTCAAAATCCGATTGAGCAGGAAGGAACCTATCCCTTGCCTGAAGCTCAGCTTGACCGTTTCATGTTCAATGTCTTCCTGGATTATCCCAAATACGAGGAAGAAATCAAAGTGGTGAAAACCACTACCTCCGATCAAAAATCGGTATTGAATAAAATTCTGACGGTGGAAGAAATTCTTTATTTCCAAAATCTGGTCAGGCGTGTTCCGGTAACCGATAACGTTCTGGAATTTGCCGTCAAGCTGGCCCGCAAATCAAGGCCTGAAGGAGAAGAGGCCTCTGAGCAGATAAAGAATTACATTTCCTGGGGCGCAGGGCCCAGAGCTTCGCAGTTTTTGGTGATCGGTGCCAAATGCAACGCCATACTCAGCGGGAAATATTCTCCCGACATAGAAGATGTACGCTCGGTTGCGCTGGCCATTTTGAGGCATCGCATGGTCCGCAACTATAAAGCCGAAGCCGAAGGAATAAGCATCGACAGCATTATCGGAAATTTGCTTCATTAGAAATGAACAGATCGGTAGAATGAACAGATCGGTAATACCTTTTGGCAAAAGCCGTTCCTTTTCAGAACTATTTTTAGCCTATACCGAAAATCCGGCCGGCCTTTCGCACTTTTATACGTACGCTTTAGAAATCGCATCCTTTAAACAAGCGATTGAAGACAGAAAAGAGGAAACGATCAATCGTGAACTCTTAGTCCGGGTACTGAAAAATCAGTACAAACGTTCGGGCCTTGAAGAACCTAAACAAAACAGCAGGGACTCTGGTTCGTCTATTGATCTGTTGTTGCGGCCGGATACCTTTACCGTTTGCACCGGACATCAGCTTTGTCTTTTTACCGGCCCTCTCTATTTTATTTATAAACTGGTTACTGTCATCAAACTGGCCGCACAACTCAAAGACTGTTATCCTGATTTTAATTTTGTTCCGGTTTACTGGATGGCGAGCGAAGATCATGACTTTGAAGAAATAAATCATTTGCAGCTTTTCGGGAAGAAACTGGTTTGGGAGTCAGCGCTTGTTGAGCAGGCGGGAATGAGGGCTGTAGGTGGCATTGAAACCAAATCGCTCGAGCCTCTGCTTGCACAGTTGAAGATGATTTTGGGAGAAGACCAGCATGCCAATCAGCTGTTCACGATTTTAGAAAAGGCCTACTTTGGACATGCGAATCTGGCGGATGCCACCCGTTTCCTGGTTCATGAACTGATGGGGAAGTACGGCCTGGTTGTTCTTGATCCGGATAATACAGAACTGAAAGCTGAATTTTCAGCCATTGTTAAAGATGACTTGCTTCATCAAACGAATTTCAAACTGGTAGATTCAACTGTCCGCGAATTGATTGCCGCAGGGTTCAGTGCTCAGGTAAATCCACGGGAAATCAACTGTTTTTATTTTCAGGATGGACTGCGCAAACGGATCATTGGGCCGGTAGCTACCGGAGAAGGAAGCACCCGGGAAGCAAAAAGAAACGAAGGAATTCAACCGGAGAAAGAAATCCTTTTCAGCAATCAGATGCTGGAGGAACTGGATTCGCATCCTGAAAAATTCAGCCCGAATGTAGTGCTGAGGCCTTTGTATCAGCAGAAGATTTTGCCCAATCTGGCCTACGTTGGTGGCCCTGGAGAACTGGCCTATTGGCTGGAGTTTAAAAAAATGTTTGAGCAGCATGGGATTAATTTTCCGATGCTGGTACCGCGAAATTTTGCCCTGCTTCCAGATTCGAAATCTGCCCAGGTCTGGACCAAATTCAGCTTTTCGGCGGAAGACTATTTTCAGGATACCGAACAATTGATAAAAAGTTTTGTACTAAAAAATGCCCAGACTCCGCTTTCGCTTTCTGCCGAGCAGGAAAAGCTGCATAACTTGTTTGAACAGATTTCGGCTGTGGCTGCAAGCGTTGACTCCACACTGAAAAACAATGTTCTTGCCGAAGAGCAAAAGGTCCTCAATGCCCTGAAAGGCATTGAAACCAAATTACTCAGGGCGCAAAAACAGAAAAACGAAGATGCGATCGGACAGATCAGGAAAGTTAAAGCCCGGCTTTTTCCGGAGGGTGAATTGCAGGAGCGAACTGATAATTTTATTCCTTTTTACTGCAAATACGGCCCGGGCTTTATTGAAATGCTGCTTAAGGAATTTAACCCCTTTGAAAAAGGGATGCTGGTTCTTTCTGAATAGTATCTGCCATGCGCAAACTGCTTCGTCGACTGCTCGTTTTTATTCTGAAATTTTGCGTTGCTTTTCTCGCCGTTTCTTTTCTGAGCGTGCTTGTTTTCAGATGGGTGCCCGTTCCTGTAACACCGCTTATGCTGCTCAAATGCGTTGAACAAAAGTCTAACGGTAAGCCTGTGAAACTGAGTAAAGAATGGGTTTCACTGGACCGTATCAGCAACCACCTTCAATTGGCCGTGGTATGTTCAGAAGATCAGAATTACCTGGAGCACCACGGTTTTGATTTCGGAGCCATTGAAAAAGCGGTTTCCTTTAACAAAAAGAGCCGGCACATCCGGGGTGCCAGCACCATCAGTCAGCAAACGGCTAAAAATGTTTTTTTATGGCCCGGGCGAAGCTGGGTAAGAAAGGGACTTGAGGTGTATTTTACATTTCTGATCGAACTGTGCTGGAACAAGCACAGGATCATGGAAGTTTACCTGAATGTGATTGAAATGGGGGATGGGATTTACGGCGCGGAACAGGCTTCCGAAACTTATTTTCACAAATCACCTGATCGTCTGCAGGTCAGCGAGGCGGCTTTACTGGCCGCCACATTACCCAATCCCATACAACTTTCTGCGGCACATCCCTCTTCCTATCTGATTTCCCGCCAGCAGTGGGTGCAGCAGCAAATGGAACTTTGGGGAGGTACCTTGAACTATTAAATCCTGTTATTTCCAAATCACCTGACACCCGGGCAGCAGCGCTTTAATGGTTTCAATCTGGGACTGGTCAAGACTGTTTCCTCGTACATCCAGCTTGCTCAGGTTTTTAAGGTAGCAGATATGCTCGGAGAGTTTTGAAAATTTATTATTGCGTATCGAGAGATAATTCAGGTTTTTCAGGTGATAAATTCCCAAGGGTAAACGCTCAAGTCCATTGTTGTCAAGGATCAGCTCCGTCAGATTTTTCAGTTGGGCTACACCTGCCGGCAGGGTTTTCAAACCGCAGCTTACCAGGGTAAGGGATCTTAGATTATCCAGGTTTGAAAAAGCTGAGGGCAATGGACGAAGTGTGGTTTGAAAGATAAGCACATCTGTCAATGCGTTTAAAAATCCAAACGAGGAGGGAAGACTCAGCGTATCTGAATTGTTCTGAATCTCGAATGTTTTTAACCGCGACCAGTTTCCGATTTCGGCAGGGAGCGAATCCAGTCTGGTGTCTTCCAGGTCAATCTGCATAATGCTGCTCCAGTTACCTGTGGTTTTGGGCCATGCATTGAATCCGTTTCCTTTGCTAGAAAAATAAAGAAGGCTGGAGAAATTTCCGAAGTCTTCCGGCAATACGCTGAGGTGGTTGAAGCCCAGTTTCAGCACCTGAAGGTCTCTGAGTTTACCGACTTTAGCCCATAGCTTAGGCTCCAAATCAGAATTGGTCAGATTCAGATTATAGACTTTATCTTTTGAGGAGAGGGCAGACTTTAGATTTTTGTACGTTACAGCATTAGGAGGGCTGTAAAGCGTAAACGGGTCGGGTTCCTGAGTGCCTTCTGAGGACTGGGCATTGCAGACATTCAGAGCAAGAACAGAAGCCAGGAAAAATAAGAAAGGCAGGCGTAAGGTATGTGAGTCAGAGTTACAAACCAAAATTGAAACCGATTCGTAAAATCAGGGGACTGGTGTTGTACGGTGAATTTAAATTCATGTAATCCATGTCCCATAAAATAGTAAGCAGGTAATACGCATGCTCACCGATCTGCCTTCTGATTCCGCCTCCTACCAGCCGACTGTCCACGTTGGTTCGTGTACTGAAAAAGTCTACCGATGGCACATTCAGTATCTCGTATTCGGCCTGCAAAAAGAAAACAGGGGTAATGTTGAAGCGCCCGTACACGCTACCCCCATAATAACTGGTACTCCCGTACCCGCCGGTGACCATATTTGCGCCTTCCCCATATAAAATCAGGTAGTTGGCCCGAATTCCTGCCTCCAGCCTTTCATTGAGCCGATAGCCTATTGTAGGGGCTATATTGATTTCAGAAATAAGAGAGAAATAAGCTCCGAGATCTCCGCCCCAGAAAATATTTTCCCGCCTGAATGCGGGAGGCGGCCCCTGGGACTGGCCCTGGTTTGGGGTCTTCAGTGAAGCATCTTTGTCGTAATATTGTGCCGGGCAGTCACTGACGAACAACAAGCCACCCAGCAGAAGAACATTTAAGGAGATTTTTTTTATTTTTCCCATCTTATACTATAAATTTAAGCAGCTCCGAAGTAAAAATACTAAAATACCGCAGTATATTCGCTACCGCTTAAACGATTTTAAATGAATTGTATTGTAACAGGGGCCAGCAGGGGAATTGGTTACGAAACGGTAAAAGCTCTTTCAAAGTTAACGGGCCATCAGATTATAGCTGTGGCCCGCACGCCCGAGTTGCTGGCGAGTCTTAACAACGAATGCAGGGCAGCAGGGGCTCAGAGCAGTATTCATCCGATAGCTGCAGATCTGGGAAAGCCCGAATCGCTCAACCAGCTTGTAAAGCAGGCGAGTTTGCTTTTTTCCCGTGTTGATGTGCTGATCAATAATGCGGGTCTTTTCCTCAACAAGCCTTTTCAGGATATCAGCGACAGCGAACTGGGCAGGCTTTATGAGGTCAATGTACTTGGCGTTTTCAGGCTTATACGGGAACTGGTTCCTTTGCTCGGTTCAAAAGCCACTGCAAACACAGGGGCAGGGCCATCCCATGTAGTCAATATCAGCAGTATGGGCGGGGTGCAGGGAAGCACCAAATTTAAGGGACTTTCGGCCTACAGTTCGGCCAAAGGGGCTCTGGCAGTGCTTACCGAGTGTCTCGCCGAAGAGCTGAAGACCCAGTTCATTACTGTTAATTGCCTGGCTCTTGGCGCTGTTCAGACCGAGATGCTTGAAAAAGCGTTTCCGGGCTATAAAGCGCCACTTTCTGCGGCGCAGATGGGCGCTTACATTGCAAATTTCGCCCTGACCGGCCAGGAGTTTTTCAACGGAAAAATTCTGGAAGTTTCGTTGAGCACGCCTTAGATTATCTGTCAGCCATTGACTATCCGTTAGCCATTAGCGAATCGCTTTTGATATTAAATGAGCTGATTAACAGAATGTTATGTTTTAGTTAATAAATATGTTTGTAATTGACGCGAAAGACTCTACATTTGCATCCCCAAATTCAAATTTTTCAAATTCGTTCATTGAACAAGAGTAAAAAGAAAGTTTATAATTATTTTGATTTATTATTTGCAGAT
>JABDFU010000058.1 GCA_013286385.1 Bacteroidota bacterium | reverse complement strand
TGGCGTCACGGGAGCAACAGGTGCTACAGGGTTAATCGGAGTTACAGGAGCAACAGGATCGGGGGCAACAGGAGCAACAGGAAGTACTGGCGTCACGGGAGCAACAGGTGCTACGGGAAATAATGGAACGAATGGCAGTACTGGAGTAACTGGTGCGACTGGTGCTACCGGAAATAATGGAACGAATGGCGTTACTGGAGCCACGGGTGCAACTGGTGTGACCGGTGCTACGGGAAATAATGGAACGAATGGCAGTACTGGAGTAACTGGTGCAACTGGTGCAACTGGTGCTACGGGAAATAATGGAACGAATGGCGGTACTGGAGCTACGGGTGCAACTGGTGTGACCGGTGCTACGGGAACGAATGGCAGTACTGGAGTAACTGGTGCAACTGGTGCAACTGGTGCTACGGGAAATAATGGAACGAATGGCGTTACTGGAGCCACGGGTGCAACTGGTGTGACCGGTGCTACGGGAAATAATGGAACGAATGGCAGTACTGGAGTAACTGGTGCAACTGGTGCTACGGGAAATAATGGAACGAATGGCGGTACTGGAGCTACGGGTGCAACTGGTGTGACCGGTGCTACGGGAAATAATGGAACGAATGGCGTTACTGGAGCCACGGGTGCAACTGGTGTGACCGGTGCAACTGGTGCTACGGGAAATAATGGAACGAATGGCGGTACTGGAGCCACGGGTGTGACCGGTGCTACGGGAAATAATGGAACGAATGGCAGTACTGGAGTAACTGGTGCTACCGGAAATAATGGAACGAATGGCGGTACTGGAGCCACGGGTGTGACCGGTGCTACGGGAAATAATGGAACGAATGGCAGTACTGGAGTAACTGGTGCTACCGGAAATAATGGAACGAATGGCGGTACTGGAGCCACGGGTGTGACCGGTGCTACGGGAAATAATGGAACGAATGGCAGTACTGGAGTAACTGGTGCAACTGGTGCTACCGGAAATAATGGAACGAATGGCGGTACTGGAGCTACGGGTGCAACTGGTGTGACCGGTGCTACGGGAACGAATGGCAGTACTGGAGTAACTGGAGCAACAGGTGCTACGGGAAATAATGGAACGAATGGCAGTACTGGAGCTACGGGTGCAACTGGTGCTACCGGAAATAATGGAACGAATGGCGTTACTGGAGCCACGGGTGCAACTGGTGCGACCGGTGCTACGGGAAATAATGGAACGAATGGCGGTACTGGAGCTACGGGTGCAACTGGTGCTACCGGAAATAATGGAACGAATGGCGTTACTGGAGCCACCGGTGCGACTGGTGCTACGGGAAATAATGGAACGAATGGCAGTACTGGAGTAACCGGTGCGACTGGTGCTACCGGAAATAATGGAACGAATGGCGTTACTGGAGCCACGGGTGCAACTGGTGCTACGGGAAATAATGGAACGAATGGCGTTACTGGAGCCACGGGTGCAACGGGTGTAACGGGTGTGACCGGTGCTACGGGAACGAATGGCAGTACTGGAGTAACTGGTGCGACTGGTGCTACGGGTACATTCGGAGCAACGGGTTCAACCGGTCAAACCATTTATAACAATGGAACAAGCTGGATTCCTACTTCGAATTTATACAACAGCGGTATAAACGTTGGAGTCGGGATCACTACTCCTGCATCCGTATTGGAAGTGAACGGAGATGTCGGGTTGGGTTCAGGAACTGCAACCGGAAATTCTCCAATTGTTGTTTACCTGACCTCTACAAATGGAAATTCGGCCAATGCGGTGGTAATTGTAGATCCGAACAATGACAATGCAGTTATTCCCTCTTCGGCGGCTGCGTCTTCACCGGGAAATACTTCGGTAATTGGTGTTGCTCTGGATGCTGTTGGTCCCGGGTTGATTACACGTGTCGCCATATCCGGTGTTGTTACGGTAAATGTGGATGTTGTTACAGCGTCTTGTCCCGGCGGTGCTGTTCGGGGACAGCATGCGATTGCGGGTTGCAATCCGGGCAATGCGGTTAGTACTGCTTCTCCAGGCCCTGGTGCTTCGTTTGGGGTCTTCCTGCAAAGCGTGGCTTCAGGACCTGCAAAAGTTTTGTTGAGATAATACAATGAATTGGGTATGCCGGATAATGGTTGTAATTGTCACCTGTTTATTGGCAGGAGTGGAATCAAATGCCCAGGTTGAATTCGGACCTGTTGTTCTGGATGCAAGTGGTCAGTCTGTCAATGAATCCTGGGGGAACCTATCCTATTCTATCGGCGAGACTGTGATTTTTACAGGCCAGGATTCGGGATTTAATTTCTGGCTTACACAAGGTTTTCAGCAACCCTCTTCAGGTATTTTTTCGGGTCTGACTGTAGAACTGACCGCAAATCCTGAATCCTGCTTTGGAAAAAATGACGGCAGTGTGGTGGCTGCTGTTCAGGGTGGAAGCGGGCCTTATAAATACACCTGGGCGAGTTTGTCCGGAGGTGCTCTGCTTAAGGATACACTCAGTCGAATCGACAGCGTATCAGCGGGCGATACTTATTTTTTAACAGTAACAGATAACTCAGATAATTCTGGCACAGCTTCTGTGATTTTGCAAAACGCAGAAGTAAAATGCGGGGAGCTGCTTATTTTTAAGGGGTTTACGCCCAATGGAGACGGGCATAACGATACCTGGATTATCCTGGGAATTGATATTTTTCCATCCAATGAAGTTTCAATTTTTGACCGATGGGGAGTTGATGTATGGGATGGGACGAATTATAACAATACCTCTGTAGTATGGAGCGGACAGAATCACAGGGGAGAACCCCTGCCGGATGCCACTTATTTTTACGTAGTAAAATATGGCACTGTTATCGATAAAGGCTGGGTGCAAATAACAAGATGAACAGAAGACATTCTATACTTGTTTTGGTTTTTCTACAGGCCTGCTTTTATTTGCAGGCCCAGCAGGATCCCCAATACAGCCAGTACATGTTCAATCAGCTGGTTATTAATCCGGCGTATGCCGGAACACGGGACGCGATCAGCACAACGATGGTTATGCGCTACCAATGGGTCGGAGTCTCAGGGGCTCCCAATACGCAAACGTTCAGTATCCATTCTCCCATCAAAAAAAAGAAAATCGGAATCGGATTTCATGTTGTCGCAGACCAGATCGGACCGGTTAAAAATACAGGAGCATTCGGATCTTATTCGTACAAGATGACTTTACCTAAAGGTAAATTGTCCCTGGGTCTGAGGTTTGGAGTTTATCAATACGTTTATGACTGGAGTTCAATTACCCATTATGATCAGATTGACCCTGTATACCAGCAGCTTCAGCTTCATTCAACGTATTACGTTCCTTCGGCCGATTTCGGAGCCTACTATTACACCAGCGATTACTATGCCGGCTTCAGCGTTACCCAGCTTTTCAACGGAAGGATCAGTTCGGTCGTTGATCCGAGCGGAGATTATTCTTCGTTTGTTCCGCATTATTTTTTCACAATGGGTAAGGCATTTGAACTGAATGAATCCATCATTATCAATCCGTCCTTTTTGCTTAAGACAGCTTATGATTCACCGTTGAGCGCTGATATCAACTGCAATTTGCTGCTTGAACACAAAGTTTGGGCAGGGCTGTCTTTTCGAACTGATTTCGGACTCGTGTTTTTGACCCAGCTAAATGTTTCGGACAAATTTCATGTGGGTTGTTCTTACGATTGGGGTTTCAATGAGCTTACGAAACTGAGCGGAGGCTCCTATGAATTTTCAGCAGGATATAATTTTAATACACTTCAGAAATCGAATGTCTTTTCTCCGAGATATTTTTAGAAGCCAAATTGGTTTATGACAAAGCGGTTTTTGTTTATTTTCCCGTTTATTTTTGGCTTCATTTCAGGTTTTGCCCAGCTTACTAAGGCAAATTCTTTCTTTGAAAACTACGAGTACATCAAGGCTGCTCAATTTTACAAGAAGGTTGTAAAGAAAGACAGCAGTATTTTTGCCCTTCAGCGACTGGGCGATTGTTATCGTTTGCTTAAAGACTACCATCAGGCTGAACTTGTTTATTCCCGTGCCATCAAACGGAAAGGAGTTGATCCCATTTACTTTTTTTATTACGGGCAGGCCCTTAAAAACAACGGTAAGTTAACGGAGGCAAAAGAGCAGTTTGCTGAATATGGCAAGCTTGTCCCAACGGACAAAAAAACCGTTGTTTCCCTGAAATCCTGCGATGACATAAAAATATGGCTCAGCCAGGCCTCGCATTATGAAATTGCCAATGTCCGGAAATTGAATACAAACTATTCTGAATTTAGTCCGATTCTTTATCAGAATAAAATTCTTTTTACCGCGGAGCGCACCTCCGATCTGGTCAATTTTGAGAACAACCCTATAAATAACCGACCGTTATTAAAAGTGTATTATTCAACGATTTCTGAGACAGATGGGAACGTCAGGTATTCGAGCCCCCGGCTTTTTCCAGGACCGGTTAATTCGGATTACCACGATGGTCCGCTTTCCATTGATAAAAAAAATACAATTTATTTCACACGGGTTAGCAATTATGCCAAAGGGGCTGGTTTTGTAAACCGTCCTAAGATATTGATTGCTGAGCCGGTTAAAGGAAGTAAGTCTGATCAAAATTGGGAGAAACCGGTTGAATTTCCTTATGACAACGATACTTACGTAGTTGAACATCCATCCGTTTCTCCTGACGGGAATGTGCTTTATTTCGCCTCCGATATGCCCGGAGGATACGGAGGAAATGATATCTGGATGAGCCGAAAAAACGGTACGCATTGGGAAAAACCTGAAAATCTAGGGCCTGAAATCAACACCTCCGGGAATGAAGCTTTTCCAATGGTGCGGGGAGATGGTATGCTCTTTTTCTCGTCGGACGGACTGCCGGGCTTCGGAGGACTTGATTTATTTTCTGCAAAATTTGAGAATGGCAAATGGACGAGTGTTTCGAACCTTGGACTTACGCTTAATTCCTCAACAGATGATTTTGGTATTGTTTTTTCGGATGATTTCCGGAAGGGTTATTTTTCTTCTGATCGTGCTGGCGGACTGGGTGCAGATGACCTGTACTCCTTTGTTTTACGCAACAAAGCGGTGGATGTCAGCGGACGGATTTTGTTAAGTCCGGAACTGAATGACCCTGCCAAAAATGTCAAATTGGTTTTGATGACAAACGACGGATCGGTTATAAATTTCACCACTTCGGACAGTATTGGATTTTTCAAATTCGAGAACCTGTCTCCGGATCAGAAATACATCGTTAAAATGGATGAAAATGATCCCGTCCTTAAATTCAAGGATAAATTTTATATGGCTGATAATCAAAATAAAATTATTCGCGTAACGGTCATTAACGAAAAGGGCGATCGGTTTGTTTTCCAAAGCCTTCCTTCAGATCCAAGCGCTTTGCCTATGCTGGATGAATATTCTTCCAATTTAAAGGCTCTGTCAGGCAGCATTCGGTTCGGTGAAAACGAGCAGGCGCTTGCAAATGCCAGGTTGAATCTGACCAATGAAGCCGGCGAGGTTCTAAAGACAACAATTACCAATAGCGGGGGCGGATTTGTATTCAGCGGACTGGCGAGCGATAAAAATCTACTGATCAAACTCGAAGAAAACAGTTATTTGTTGCCTCCCAAAACGAAGATTACATTCAGAAACAGTTCGGGGGAAGTGATAGAGACATTTTACACATCCGAAAAAGGATTTGATTTCGTTCTGTTGCCCTCTGATCAAATTAAATTGCAGCTAAAACCTGATGAGGAAGTTCAGCTGAAAATGAGCATGAGTGGTAAGTTGCTTTCGGGTGCAGAACCTGGTTCTGCCCTTGCAAACGCCAAGATCAATCTTGTAAACGATAAAGGGGAAATCATTCAATCTGTTTATACGGACAAGAACGGTGATTTTAAATTCACTCAACTTCCTTCGGACCGGAATTTTCTTTTGAAAATTGCCGATGATAATCCGCAGTTGGTGAAATTAAAAGAGATCCGGATTACGGATGCAAAGGGAAAAGAAATGGGAACGATGGAGAAAAAAGGCGGAACGTTTGAGTACCAGTACCTGACCTCTGATAAGTCGAGTATGCCGCTATTGGGGGTGGACGATTCCCAATTGAAATTTAAAATGAAGGGTCAGCTGGTGGATGGTGACGGGAACAGTAGGGGGCTGGTCAATGCAAAGGTTAATCTTCTGAACGAAAAAGGTGAAGTGGTTCAGACCGGTTACACGGATGCTCAGGGAAATTTTTCATTCGAACAACTGCCTGCTGATCGCAATTATTTTATATCCATCGATGATAAAGATCCGCAGCTGGCAACGATAAAACGCCTGGTGTTGAAAGATGAAGCCGGGAAAATTCTGAAAGATATTCCGGCGAACCAAAATAAGGGATTTCGTTTTCAATTTCTTGCGGCCGACGTAAACGATCTTGCCCTGATGAAGGTTGAAGAACCACTTTTGGCAATTGATCTGCACGGAAAGCTGGAGTTGAAGGATGGTTCGAATACCCTTTTGGCGAACAAGAAAGTGTCCCTTGTAAATGAAAGAGGGGAAGTGTTGGATTCGGCCATTACGGATTCAAACGGAGGGTTTGAATTCAAAAATCTTCCTTCGGACCGAAAATACATTGTGAAACTGGCTGAGGAGGATGTGGCCTTTTCTGAAAAGGTGAAACTGATATTGACAGATACCAAAGGCAAGGAGGTTCAGGAATTGCAAAATGCAGATGACGGCTCTTTTCAATACAGCCTGCTTTCTTCGGAAAAGAAAACCTTTTCCCTTAGCGGGGAAGCAGATGGTGGTGTACGACTTAACCTCAATGGGCAGCTGTTTTACCGGGATTCATTGAAGAAGGAGGTTTTGTCACTGTCTAAGGTTTCTGTTTATGATGACAAAGGCGTCTTGTTGCAGTCCGGATTCACAGATAAGTCGGGCCGGTTTACTTTTTTAGGGTTGCCTGCTGACAAACATTTTTTACTGAGGATGGATGAGGGAGACTACCGGCTGGTAAAATCGAAGAGCCTGATCATAGCGGACAAAGACGGGAATACGGTTGAGGAATTCAAAAGAAACATAAAGAATTTTGGATATATCCTTTTGCCTTCTGATATGAATGCACTGGCTACAGAGGTTGTAGATGACAGTTTTAATAGTTTTAAGTTACTGGGTAAAAAATTATTGGCTGATGCCCAACGTGAGACTAAACCACAGACCAGGAACCTGACAGCAAAGATTGATGAGCAGGTGATCTCCGGGACGTTCAAAATTATTTATTTTGACCTTGATCAATCGGCTCTTTCGCAGGGTGCACGGCAAATTCTGAAAATAGTTGCTGATTTTGCCGCCGGCAATCCCGGAACGATACTGGAAATAGACGGGCACACGGATTCCAGAGGCGGGGATAAATACAATTTGTACCTGTCTGATCACCGTATGCAGGAAGTGAAGAATTATCTTGTTTGGAAAGGCGTTGATGTGAACCGGCTTAAGGGCGTGGCTTATGGAAAAAGACGACCTGTGAACAGTTGCATTGAGCATGTGGAGTGTTCAGAAGCGGAACATGCCCAAAACCGGAGAGTTGAAATTAAAGTGATCAAGAGATAATCTGTAAGCGATTCAGTAGTGATTCAGGTTTTTTTGGTCAGTTGTTTGAAGACATCCTCCAGCCTTTGTTCTTCTTTTTGCATGGTGAGAACTGAAAGTTTATTCTGAATTGCAAATTGAAACAATTCGGGACGAAGATCGTTCGCTGAATCTGAGCTGATGTGCCAGGTGTTTTCTTTGCTGTTGGTCACTGCAACAACACCTGTGATGGCCAGAAGTAGTTCTTTTGAAATACCTTTGTCAAATTCGACGGTAATGATTTGCTGATTTCCTTTTGTTTTCTGAATGTCCTGGATGGTTTCATCAGCTACAATTTCCCCTTTGTTGATAATAATTACTCTGTCGCAGATGGCTTCGACTTCCTGCATGATGTGGGTTGAAAGCATGACTGTTTTTTCTTTACCGACTTTTCTGATAAGGGATCTGATTTCGGTAAGTTGATTGGGATCAAGGCCCGTTGTCGGCTCGTCCAGTATCAGGACTTTTGGATCGTGTATAAGTGCCTGTGCGAGCCCGACCCGCTGGCGGTAACCTTTTGAAAGCGATCCGATTTTTTTCTTTTGCTCAACCTCAAGTCCGGTAATTTCGATCATCTGTTTTATGCGGGAGGAGAGTTCCTTTTTGGCGATCTTGTCAGGGTGCAGACCTCCGATGAATTCGAGGTATTCTTTTACATACATTTCGGCATAAAGCGGATTGTGTTCGGCCAGATAACCGATGCATTTGCGCACGTCAATGCTTTCTTCACTGATATCGTGACCGCATACAAACGCAGAACCAGAAGTTTGTGGTATAAAGCAGGTCAGAATTTTCATCATGGTGGACTTGCCCGCTCCATTGGGGCCCAAAAAGCCTACAATTTCTCCCGATTTAACCTCAAAGGATACCTTATCGAGGGCTTTCTGTTCTCCGTAATTTTTGCTGATGGATTCGACTTTTATTGACATGGGACAACAAAGCTAAAAATTAATCTCTTTTCAAATAATTAACAGGGTAATTTTAACTTTACCGGATATTGGTGGCATTCGTAAACAGTATGTCATTCGACGTAATATGAGAGGATTGGTTACAAAATCAACGGGAAGCTGGTATCAGGTCAGGGGGGATGACGGAGTTTTGATGGAATGCCGCATAAAGGGGAGATTCAGGTTGGAGGGTTCTAAAAATACAAATGTTCTCGCTGTAGGAGATTTTGTAAGTTTTGAACCTGAAAAGGAAAAGGGTAAGGGAATTATTACAGGAATTGAACCCCGCAGAAATTATATTATCCGAAAGTCGACCAACCTTTCGAAGCAATCGCATATACTTGCCGCGAACCTGGACCATGCATTTTTGCTGGTTGCAGTTGCCAGGCCCAGAACTTCTGCCGGATTCATTGACCGCTTTTTAATTACGGCTGAGGCCTACGGAATACCGGTTCGGATTGTTTTCAGCAAATCGGATCTAGCTACTTCTGAGGAACAGGCGGAGATGGGAAAACTCAGAAAAGTATACGAGGCTATCGGATATGCCTGCCATGAATTGTCAACCGTGAGTGGTATGGGTTTGAATGAACTGAAAAGCATTCTTCGCGGCAAAACGAGTTTGTTTGCCGGACATTCGGGAGTAGGGAAGTCATCATTGATCAATGCACTGGATCCTATCCACCGGCAACGAACCGGCCATTTGTCGGATGCTCATTCGAAAGGAATTCATACCACTACCAATGCCGAGTTGTTTGAATTGCCAAGCGGCGGGGCTGTGATCGATACGCCGGGTATAAAGGAATTCGGAATGTTTGATATTCAAAAAACAGAACTTTCTCATTATTTTCCTGAAATGCGTTTGTTGTTTAATGCCTGTAAATTTAATTCGTGTCTGCATCACAGTGAACTAAGTTGTGCGGTAAAAGACGCTGTCGCTGAAGGAAAAATTGCGGTCTCGCGCTATGCAAGTTACGTCAGTGTTCTGGAAGGCATTGATCCCCAGGAGAGGCATTGAAAGGGGAAGAAACCGGGCAACTAAAAATTGAATAAAGAAAAGACAATTGACATGACACTCAAGGATGCACAGAAACAGGTTGATGATTGGATCCGGAAATACGGTGTACGTTATTTTTCGGAACTGACCAATATGGCTATTCTTGCCGAAGAAATAGGAGAAGTTGCGCGCATCGTAGCGCGCAGGTACGGAGAACAAAGTTTTAAGAAAAACGAAAAAAATAAAAAGCTGGATGATGAGCTCGCCGATGTGCTGTTTGTGCTGATTTGCCTGGCTAATCAAACGGGAATTGATCTGGAGAAAGCGCTTGTCAGTAACCTGAAAAAAAAGACCGACAGGGATGGGAAAAGGCACAAGCGAAATGCAAAACTGACCGATAAATATTTTTAAACAAAGCGTCGCGTCGTCCATAGTTTTTGTATTTTTAGCAAATGCATGTAGCAATAGCAGGAAATATCGGTTCGGGAAAAACTACGCTTACTACTCTTTTGGCAAAGCATTACAACTGGATGCCGCACTATGAGGATGCCGATGACAATCCTTATCTGAACGATTTTTACGAAGACATGCAGCGCTGGTCATTCAATCTGCAGGTGTTCTTCCTGCAGAACCGCTTCAGCAAAGTTCTTGAATTACGGAAAAATAAAAAGTCAATTATTCAGGACCGGACCATTTACGAAGATGCTTATATTTTTGCACCCAATTTGCATTCGATGGGGCTGATGACCACCCGGGATTTTGAAAGCTACCTGCAGTTGTTCAAACTGATGGAGTCGCTGATTGACCCACCGGAGGTTTTGGTGTACCTGAGGGCTTCTGTACCTACGCTGGTTAACAATATTCAAAAACGCGGCCGTGATTACGAAACGGCAATACGTATTGATTACCTCAAGCGTTTAAATGAGCGGTATGAGGCCTGGGTTTCTGAATACGAAATTCAATACAAGAAAAACAGCAAATTGCTGATCATCGATGTGGATGAAAATAATTTCTCTGAAAAGAAGGAAGATCTTGGAAAGGTTATAACCAAGGTGGATTCGCTTGTGAACGGATTGTTCTGATCAGCGCCTGATGCTTTTTTTTGATTTTAAGCGTTTACTTTCCTATTCCGGCGTGTTTCAGACAGATCGCTTTTTCTTCGGGACTGCATTTCATGGAGTCGCAATACGATTCACATTCTTTCGGGGTCATTGCTACGATTCTGTTCATGTCGCATTTAGACATGGCACAGGATCCGCTTTTACCCGGTTGGCCGGGGCAGCTTTGGGCGGATGGGCTCATGCAGCATTCCTTTTTTTGCATACTGGATTCCTTTGTTTGCATACAGCAGGATGATGCTGAGTCCTTTTGCTCCATGGCAGCAGCAGCAGAACTGCTGCCGATACCTGCAATGTGAGGAGCAATTACCAAAGAAACGATACTCATGAGTTTAATCAGAATGTTCATAGACGGACCGGAGGTGTCTTTAAAGGGATCTCCGACCGTGTCTCCGGTTACAGATGCTTTATGAGGCTCAGATCCTTTGTAGTAAACCTGTCCGTCGATGTCAACTCCTTTTTCAAAAGATTTTTTCGCATTGTCCCAGGCGCCTCCTGCATTGCTTTGAAACATGCCCATCAACACACCGGAAACCGTTACCCCGGCCAATACTCCTCCCAATACTTCGGGACCAAAGGTAAAACCAACCAAAACCGGAACGACTAATGCAATTGCTCCGGGAGCAATCATTTCTTTGATGGAGGCTGTTGTTGAAATGGCCACGCATTTTTCGTATTCGGGTTTGGCTTTGTATTCCATGATTCCAGGTATTTCACGGAACTGACGACGCACTTCCTGAACCATCGCCATCGCTGCGCGTCCTACGGCTGCTATTGCCAGTGATGAGAATATAAAAGGGATCATGCCTCCCACGAATAATCCTGCAAGAACGGGAGCTTTGTAAATGTCAATGTGAGAAATGCCGGCAATACCTACAAATGCTGCAAACAGGGCCAGGGAGGTCAGGGCGGCAGAAGCAATGGCAAATCCTTTACCCGTAGCGGCCGTCGTGTTTCCAACGGCGTCCAGGTTGTCCGTGCGCTGACGCACTTCTTTCGGAAGGCCACTCATTTCCGCAATACCGCCTGCGTTGTCGGCAATAGGGCCGAAGGCATCAATGGCCAGCTGCATGGCAGTTGTGGCCATCATTCCGGCAGCTGCTATCGCTACGCCGTAGAGATTCGCAAAATGGTAGGATACGATAATACCTGCTGCCAAGACGATGGTGGGTATAACGGTGGACTCCATTCCGACTGCAAGCCCGCCTATAATATTGGTTGCGTGTCCGGTGGAGGACCGTTGAATGATTGAATTTACAGGGCGTTTGCCCATGGCTGTGTAATATTCGGTTACCAGACTCATAATGGTGCCTACTACAAGTCCGACTAAAATGGCGTAATAAACATCCGTGGAGGAGAATTCCATTGATCCCCTGATGGACATGTGTTCGGGCAGCATCCATTTAACGACAAAGAAAGAAGCGATGGCAGTAAAAATTATGGAGGACCAGTTTCCTTTATTAAGCGCCTTCTGAACGCTGTCTGTTTCTTTGGAGATGCGTACGAAAAAGGTTCCGATGATTGAAAAAAGGATTCCCAATCCGGCAATAACCATTGGAAGAAGAATAGGGGAGAGGCCGCCGAAATTATCCTTTGAAGCGTCAATTTCCTGGCCCAATACCATGGTGGCAAGCATTGTTGCAACATAGGAACCGAACAGATCGGCGCCCATTCCGGCTACGTCACCGACGTTGTCGCCGACGTTGTCAGCAATGGTTGCAGGATTGCGTACATCATCTTCGGGAATGCCGGCTTCTACTTTCCCGACCAGATCTGCTCCCACGTCCGCTGCCTTGGTGTATATTCCGCCCCCGACTCTCGCAAACAGGGCAATGCTTTCGGCTCCCAGTGAAAATCCGGCAAGAACTTCGATTGCCTTTTTCATTCCCGTGGCTGTTACCAACTCTCCGGCCGGGACAAATGTTTTATAGAATACAATAAACAAAGATCCCAGACCGAATACGGCCAGACCTGCAACACCCAAACCCATAACGCTTCCGCCGGTGAAGGATACTTTCAGAGCCTGAGCCAAAGAGGTGCGGGCGGCCTGTGTTGTTCTTACGTTGGCTTTCGTGGCGGCCTTCATCCCAATATATCCGGCAACCGCCGAGAAAATGGCTCCAATCAAAAAGGCTATTGCAATAACCGGAGACGAATGTACAGGGTGCTCCGGGGATCCGGTTGCGGTGCCCGACCAGGCCAGCAAAATAGCAGCTATTACAGCAAAGTAACTCAGTATTTTCCATTCTGCCTTCAAAAAGGCGATAGCTCCTTTTGCAATATAGCCAGCCAGTTCCTGCATATTTGCATCACCGGCATCCTGCTTATTAACCCAGGCCGATTTAAGGGCCATTACCAGCAATCCTACAAGTCCAAATGCAGGTATTGAGTAGATCAAATAATCGTTCATAAAATTGATTTTCAGTTTGTTAGTATGATTCTCAGATTAAATTAAGGCTGCAAATTTAGTAATTTAATTTTAATTGAAAAATTAAATGGGAAGGCTGTAATCCTACTATCACATGCTGTAGTCCTGTAGGATATTGTAGAGGGTGTCTCTTTCAACCGGACGGCGATTGATCTGTTTGATGAGTTCAACCAATTGCGCGGTGTTCATTGCCGGGGTTTGTTCCTCTGAACCTGCCATGGTGTATATTTTTGTGCTGTCGTCAATCGTTCCGTCAATGTCATCGACTCCGTAATTCAGGCTCAGCTGGGCAGTGGCCCTGCCAATCATAGGCCAATATGACTTCAGGTGAGGAATGTTGTCGAGGTAAATACGGGCTATTGCGTAATTTCTCAGGTCTTCCACAACACCTGATTCGTTAATATGGCTCATCTGGTTATCTTTGTTCCTGAATTTGAGGGGAATAAAAGTATTGAAGCCACCCGTTTTGTCCTGAAGCCCGCGAAGCCGGTTCATGTGGTCAACTCGATGTTCGAATTTTTCGATGTGGCCGTATAACATGGTCGCATTTGAGGGTATGCCCAACCGATGAGCCGTTTCATGAATTTCAAGCCACTCTTTGCTTGAGCATTTGTCTTCGCAAATAGTCTTTCGTATTTCTTCGTCAAAAATTTCAGCTCCTCCTCCCGGAAGGGAATTAAGGCCGCGTTCCTTGAAATACGAAAGCCCCTCTTTGAAACTCATTTTTGCTTTTCTGAACATGTATTCGAGTTCGACGGCTGTAAAGGCTTTAACATGAAGATCGGGACGCAGCTCCTTTATTTTTGCTATCAGATTTGCAAAATAAGCAAGGCCCATGCGGGGGTGTACTCCTCCTACAATGTGAACTTCTGTAACGGGCTGTCCTTCATATTTTCGGACGGTATTCAGTATATCCTCTTCACTCAGTTCCCAGGAATCTTCTTTTTGTTTAACCAGCCTGGAGTAGGAGCAGAATTTACAATCAAACACGCAGGTGTTGGTCGGCTCTATATGAAAGTTGCGGTTGAAGTAAACCGCAGCCCCGTGCTTTTTTTCACGGATGTAGTTGGCCAGCATTCCTACAAAACCCAATTCGCCCTTATTGTAAAGTACAAGACCT
>JABDFU010000057.1 GCA_013286385.1 Bacteroidota bacterium | reverse complement strand
TAAAATTCTTGTTACCGGAGGAGGGAGAGTTGCCAATGGCGCGACAGAAGTTCTGGGTGCATTGAAGATACGAAAGGTTACCGCCTACGAATTTTTGCACTGTACCTATCGGGAGCCGGTGTATTGCCAGATTCATTCCAGGGATTATTTTGAAGCGAAAGACGGGTCGGCCTGGAACCCCAGGGATTTTTACAGTTTTCCTCAAAATTACATACCCCGGTTTTTACAGTATGCTAAATATTCAGACCTGTTGATTTGTGCTCATTACTGGGCACCGGGTGAGGCTGCCTTTTTTTCAAAAGAAGACATGAAAACCGAAAAATTCAGAATCAGTGTTATTGCCGATATATCCTGTGACATTGGGGGCTCTATACCCAGCACCATACGGGCGAGCACGATAAGCTCGCCCTTTTACGGGTTCAATCCCCAGACCGGAAAAGAAGACGAAGCTTTCAGCAAGGATTCCATTACTATAATGGCTGTCGACAATTTACCTTGTGAGCTTCCCAGGGATGCCTCCGAGGATTTCGGAAAAGAACTGATCGAAAGGGTAATGCCGTCATTACTTGGGGAAGATTCTACAGGATTAATTCCCAGGGCAACGATCTGTGAGAATGGTCATTTGACCGAGGGCTTCGGGTATATGTCAGACTATGCCAGTTATTAGCCATTATTCGCTATTCGCTAAACTAGAAATATTCCCCCAGATTAAAGCACAATCCGCTCTGTCCATTAACGCCCCATCCGTATCCGACCACAAAAAAAGTGTCAGAGTGTTTGTTGACTTTTATCCGGAGTGTGGCTCCTCCGCCGGGTACAAAGGTCTTGAAAGAATTGCTGGGCCAGTCTGAAGCACTTTCAATATTGGCAAAGAAAGCGGCTCCGAACATCCGGTTGCGGGAAATGTTGAAGCGGTATTCAGCCTCCATGTAGAGGTAATCAAGGCCTCTGTAACGGCCTTGTATATACTCTCTTCCGGCATTCTGATAGGTGTCCCATCCGGTACTTGGTAAATCGAAATAGGGTGGTTTTCCGCTTGTGGTAAGCCATTCGTAATTCCAAAGTGCCAGAATGTTTTTCGAACCCCTGGGCCATTCAATGTATTTTCTGAAGTCGGCGTAAAGTGAACTCCAGTTCTGATCAGAGCCCATAAACTGAAAATTATCTCTGAATATTACATTCACGTAACTGCTTCCTCCAATGGGGTTAATCTGATTTCTTCTGGTGTCATACAGCAAATTTACGGACAGGCCTGAGGATATAGTTGTGGAAGGGGAACCGTATCGGTAATAGTCGTTTTCTGATTTTGGAATAAGATTTGCAAAGGCGGGATCCTCTGCAATGTCCCAATGGTAATCCAGATTATATCCCGGACCAATTAAAAGGTCAGGGAAGACCTGTTTTAAAACCATTTGGTAAATCCTTACGAAATTGTAATAAAAATAATCGGGATTGTCAGTAGGGCTGTTTCCACCCAGTCCATAGGTATACATGGAGTATTTAAAATACCGGTAATCGCCCAGAATATTGTATTTATTATCCTTGGTCCAGATGTTCGAAATAATATAAGGAATGAACTGATTGTTTTGGGAATATTCAAGATTGGCCTGAATGGCAGAAATATTTTCGTTGGTCGAGCTGCCGGTGTAAAAGGCAAAATTCCCCGTTGTTACTGCTGTAAAACCGGTTAAAATTGCATAGCCGACTCCTGGTATGGCAGAAACATAAACCTTTCCGGGCACATATTTAACCGAATCCTTGGCGGGAGTTTTTATTCTGAATACTTTCCTGGCCAGGTCAATAGCGTCTATCTCTTTTACGGTGCTGTCAGCTTTTCGGTCAGGGGAGTTGGCCTGTGAGGTCAGGGGTGTTGAATTGATCTGAGCGTAAGCCGGCTTCTGTGCAGCAATAGCCAGGATAATCAGGATGATGAACAGGATTGTTGAAAGCTGAGAAACCTTTGAAAATGTGCTCAATATGTCAGGCTTCTTTGGAAAGGACTTTTAATTGTTCAATTGTTTTTTTCGGATCCGGAGAGGAAAAAACAGTATTTCCGGCAACCAAAACATCCGCATCCGTATGAACCAGTTTCATGTAATTATTCAAATCCACACCGCCGTCGACTTCAACGACGGCTTTTGAATTTTTTGCGCGAATCAGTTCCTTCAATTGAACAATCTTGTGATACGTGTTTTCGATGAACTTTTGTCCCCCGAATCCCGGATTGACACTCATCAGACAAACCAGGTCAATATCCTGAATAGTATCCTGAAGAAGAGAAACAGAGCTATGCGGATTAATGGCTACTCCGGCTTTCATTCCCAGGCCTTTTATGGCCTGGATGCTACGGTGCAGGTGCGTGCAGGCCTCCAGATGAACGGTGAGGATGTCGGCCCCTGCCTCTTTAAAAGCCTGAAGATAGCGGTCAGGATCCACAATCATCAGATGCACATCCAGGGGTTTTTTAGCGTATTTCTTTAGTGCCTTTATGACCGGAAACCCGAATGAAATATTGGGGACAAAAACCCCGTCCATTACATCCACGTGAAACCAATCGGCTCTACTGGTATTTATCAGTTCAACCTCCCTCTGCAGATGGGCGAAATCAGAAGAGAGAACAGAGGGGGCGACCAGATGCTGCATGAGGCGAAATTAAAAAATTAATAGTTGATTTACTGATTTTTTTAACTATATTCAATTATGTTCTTTGCGACTGAAACTTTTTTTAATCAGTTGCGTACAAAAACCAGATTAAATGATCCATTTTAAACCGAAACGTATGATAAACAACTTTACGTGCTATGCCTTTTTGAAAAAACTTGCATTTTTTTCAGTTCTTTTTTCGGTTCTGCTTCCTCTTCGTTCGAATCCGGTCAGCCCGGCAAAGGCGCAACGTTTTTCCCTGGCTTTTCTAAGTCAGAATTCGGGAATCCCCATCAGCAGTGTTACGCTTGCCCATGCAGAGACTTCTGGTAGCGGTGATACCCTTTACTACATATTTAATATTAATTCCAACGATGGGTTCATTATTGTTTCAGCCGATGATGCTGCCAAACCAGTTATCGGATATACCACAAGCGGACAGTTTAAGGTAGCTCCGCTCAATTCCAGTGTTGGCTCCTGGCTGGGCAGACGTAAAAACGAACTGCTGTATATACGTTCGACTAAGCTGCAGGCTTCGGCTGAAATTACTGAGCAATGGAAAGCCCTTGGAATAAAAAAGAACAAGTTGGGTAATTCTGTGATGTCCTATTCAGATATTTCTCCCCTGGTATCCACAACATGGGATCAGTCGCCTTATTACAATGCAGACTGTCCCGGAGGTTCGGTAACAGGCTGTGTGGCAACCGCCATGGCGCAGATTATGAAGTTCTGGGCCTATCCCACAACAGGAACCGGTTCCAGTTCGTATTGCGATTGTACTCCCGCATTTACTGAAAATTATGGTACCCAATCAGCCAATTACGGTTCAACAACCTACAATTGGTCCAATATGCCTGATAATGTGAGTTCGGCAAATGCCGATGTTGCGACCTTAATGTATCAGTGTGGGGTCAGCGTAAATATGAATTATTCGCCCACTTCCAGCGGATCAGCAGTTTCCAAAACCGACAACCCAAGTGTCTGTGCTCAGGTATCTTATGTAAAGTATTTCGGATATGACTCTACCAGCCTGCGTCCTCTGGCAAAGATTTCCTGCTACACCGATTCGGCCTGGATTGCAAATTTGTATAATGAATTGGCTCTGGGGCGTCCGATCCAATATGAGGGTGATGATGCAACATACGGAGGTCATACCTGGGTTTGCGACGGGTTTCAGGCAAGTACTAATTTTTTTCACATGAATTGGGGCTGGAGCGGACAATACGACGGCTATTTTTCTGTGGATGCCTTAAATCCGGACGGTTATAACTTTGCGCTCAACGATGCCGTGTTGATAGGAATTCAGCCTTTGCACGCATCAGCTCCTGTGTCTGACTTTACTGCTGTAAAAACTGAAATGTGCGGAGGAGGCAGTACGGTGTCTTTCACTGATTTGAGTTCGAATTACGCTACTTCCTGGAACTGGAGCTTCCCCGGGGGCACTCCATCCACTTCAACTGCCAAGAATCCGACAGTAACGTATGCCAATTCAGGAAGCTACAATGTTTCACTTACGGCGGGCAACGGCCATGGTACGGGCAGCACCAATTCGAAAACAGGATTCATTACCATTATAAGTTCAGCTACGGCTTCTGCCTGCGTACCTGAATGTGAAGGTACCTCCGTCTATTTTGCCGACTATTTGTTTGGAATCACCAATGTTACACTGAATACGATTAACAATACTACCGGCGGAACTTATGATGACGGTGGCTATGTTAATTTTTCCTGTACGGGTGGTACTACTACTCTTCAGAGCTCCAAAACCTATACCATCAGCGTTACTGTGGGAACAGAAAATGCCGAAAATATAGCCGTGTACATAGATTATAACAACAACGGAGTATTTACGGACCCCGGTGAATTGGTTTATTCGGCTTCGGGATTTACGGGTACAACCAGCGGTACATTTACGACCCCGGCCAGCCCGACTACAGGAACCTACCTTCGCATGAGGGTATTGGACGACTATTTTTCTATCGCGGACGCCTGCAGTCCTTTAAGCTATGGGCAGGCAGAAGATTACGGAGTTTATTTCAGTTCAGGCGGAGCAGCTCCGGTTGCAGCTTTTACAGCAAACAAGACTTCGGTTTGTGCAGGGGGCTCTGTTAATTTCACCGATGAAAGTACCAATTCCCCGACTTCCTGGGCCTGGACGTTTGCGGGAGGAAACCCTTCCACTTCGACCTCCCAGAATCCCTCGGTCACCTACAGCTCTTCAGGCACCTACAATGTTACACTCACGGCAAGCAATGGCTCGGGAAGTAACAGCCTTACCAAAACGGGATACATAATGGTTAATTCCAACCCTACGGCCAGCGTAGGTACCGATCCGGTTTCCTGTAACGGAGGCTCCACAGGATCTGCAACTCTCACAGCAGGATCGGGAACTCCTGCTTTCACGTATTTATGGAACAGCGGACAGACCACATCTACAATCAGTAATGTAGCTGCAGGAACCTACGTCTGCACTGTTACCGACAGTAAAGGCTGTGTTGCTTCGTCCAGTGCTGTGGTTTCCCAGCCCGGTGCAATTCAGATAAACCTTACTCCCACAAATACCAGTACTTGTGGAGGAAGTGACGGATCGGTAAGTTCAAGTATTTCCGGAGGAACGGCTCCTTATAACTACGATTGGAATACAGGAAGCACAGCAACATCTATTAGCGGACTGGTTTTAGCTACCTATTCCCTGTCCATAACAGATGCCCATGGATGTACAGGCTCAGGCTCTGCTTTTGTCAATGGCACCGGATGCTCGGGTACCGAACTTGCTTCTGCTTCCTGCGGTTCGACTCTTACGTCCTTAACTGGGGTTTACATCTATTGCAACGCGGTTACCAATGCCCAGAATTATAAATACCTGTTTACGAATTCGAGTCTTGGTTATAGCCAGACGCAATTTCGCGGTGACGTAACGAATGATTTTAACATGAGTTGGGTAACGGGGCTGCAATACGCAACCACTTATAACGTTTATGTGGCCTCAGAAGTTGGCGGGGTTTGGAGTGGGTACGGTTCAGCATGTACCATCACAACTCCCGCATTGCCTCAACCGGTCAATACGGAACTTAGTTCTGCTTATTGCGGCGCTACCCTGACTTCCCTGACTGAGATTATATACTGCAATGCGGTTCCATTCGCTCAGAATTATTGCTACCGGTTTGCCAATTCATCTTTAGGCTACAGCCAGGCAGTTAATCGCGGCGATGTAACGAATGATTTTAATTTGAGCTGGGTGACAGGTTTAGAATATTCTACCACCTACAGTGTAAGCGTATGTGCCGAGGTTTTCGGAAACTGGGGCACTTACAGTACTGTTTGTACGATCACAACGCCTTCTTTGCAGACTACTGAGGTAAGTGCTGCATTCTGTGGAAGTACAGTTACCTCTTCCAGTGAAGCAATTTTAGTAAATGAAGTTCCGAATGCTACCAACTATAAATTTTTACTGACAAATTCGGGCCTTGGTTACAGTCAAGCTCAGTTTTCGGGAAGTTCAGCGTACGAATTTTACCTGGGCTGGTATACCGGCCTTCTTGCCAACAACACATATGATGTTCAGGTAAGCGCTGAGGCCGGTGGTCTTTGGACAGGTTATGGTTCGGTTTGCACGATAAGTCTTGGCGGAAGCTATTCCGTTGCAGGGCCGCCTCCTCCTGCCGGGAATAAAGCGAATCAGGCCCAGCCTCAGTTGACCGAAGCAAGCGACTTTAAATTGTATCCGAATCCCGTATCTCAGGAATCTGCTGTTGTGATTGACCCCGGAAGTCTGATCGACAGCCAGCATCCCGGTCAACTGGTCATATACAATTTACTTGGTGCGGAACTCCTATCCTTGCCAATCAGTAGTTCTGCTCTGTTGTACCTCTCTATAGATAATAGGTACAAGCCCGGTATGTATCTGGTGGAAATTGTTTCCGGAGAGCGCAGGATCAGCAAACGGATGATAGTCCAGTAAGGACTTATTTTTTAAGGATTCTGACCAATTCAGTCAGTTTGCCGGGCTGGTATTTTTTTAACCAGAACTTATAGCGGAGACTGCCTCCGAATCCGCGTTTGAATTTCGAAATCAGGACATCTTTTGTGTTGTTCGGGTCAAAGAGATTGCTTCCGAGATCAAAATGCTCAACACCTTCTGCCTTTTGCTGAAGTATACCTTGCCAGAGTAAAAAGGTTCCTATTTCGGTTGAAATAAATTCAGTTGCGGTAAAAGAATGGTAATAATATCCTGTGTTTTTATATTGACACAGAATAATGCAACAGGCCGGTTTCTGGTTGATATATGCTACCAGGGTTTTAAAATAATCTGATTTTATAAGGTATTCATAAAGTTGCCGGATGGAAGGGTTGAAGGATTCACGAAATCTTTCCTTGGTCTGTTTGGCCATTTCCAGGATATCACCGAGCTGAGGCTCCGTTGCGGATTTGATTTCAAATTGATTTTCAAGGTCGGTTTTTTTTAAAATGGTCCTGGTTCTCGTTTCCATTTTTGAAAGCAAGTCTTCCTTGCTTTGTCTCAAATCCATATAGTAATAGGGAAGAGGGGAGTCGCTGAAACCCCATATATCAAGCAAGGGATTAACAAAAGCCTGAATATTTGCAGGAGCCAGGTTTGCGGAAGCTACCGAGAAATAGCTACAGTCGTTTGATTTTATCAGCGCATTAAATTCATCTGCAAAAGCATGAAGCAATTCTCTTCTCTTCTTTTCTCCAAAGGTCTTGATCAGGGCTGGCCCTGACATGTTAATGGATTCAATTTTAACCGAAGTTCTGTTGAATTTGTGTCGGACTATGCTTTTGCTTAAGGGACAAACTGCAACCGGTTTGTTGTCGCTGTTGTATACAAGCAGTGAACTGTTTTGGCTGCCGTTAATCCGGCAGAAAAAATCAACAAGCTCCGGTTCATGAAAAAGCCAGGCTTCGTCTGAATTTGAAATAACAGCCTTCCAATCCGCCAGTAGTTCAGAGGTATAAATTTTAAAGGAATACTCCATATTGGCAGGACGCAATTGTGCTCCGAAGCTAAATATAGGAAATTGGGCTTGATTTTAGCCCAGATAACTCTTGAGTATTCTGCAGCGGGAAGTATGTTTTAACCTGCGTATGGCTTTTTCTTTTATCTGGCGCACCCGTTCCCTGGTGAGATCGAATTTTTCACCTATTTCTTCCAGGGTCATGGGATGTTCTCCGTTCAGTCCGAAGTAAAGACGTACCACTTCTGCTTCACGCGGGGTAAGGGTGTGCAAGGCACGTTCGATTTCTCTTCGCAGAGATTCGCTGATAAGTGCGCCTTCGGTACTTACTCCGTCATCCACCACATAGACGTCGTAAAGGCTGCTGGCATTGTCATCGCTTATGCTCAGTGGAGCGTCCATAGAAACATGACGGGCGGCATTGCGCATGGATTCTTTTACATCCCCTTCGGTTACTTCAAGTATAGTTGCGATTTCATCGGATGTGGGTTCGCGTTCAAATTCCTGTTCAAGTTTGGAGAAGGCTTTGTTTATTTTATTGATGGCACCAATTTTATTTAAAGGCAGGCGTACAATACGGCTTTGTTCGGCCAGGGCCTGAAGAATGGATTGGCGTATCCACCATACGGCATAAGATATAAATTTAAAACCGCGGGTTTCATCAAAGCGCTGGGCTGCTTTTATAAGCCCCAGATTGCCCTCATTGATCAAATCGGGCAGGCTTAAACCCTGGTTCTGGTATTGCTTGGAAACCGAAACAACAAATCGCAGATTAGCCTTGGTCAATTTATCCAAAGCCGGCTGATCTCCGGCCTTTATTTTTTTGGCGAGTTCAACCTCCTCGTCGGCGGTAATCAGTTCGACTTTGCCTATTTCCTGAAGGTACTTGTCAAGCGAAGCAGTCTCGCGGTTGGTAACCTGTTTGGCGATTTTAAGCTGTCTCATAGCTAAGTGTTTATGAGTAGTTTAACGCGCAAATGCTGAAAAGGTTACAATAAAAAAGCCCTCCGTTTTGCGGAGGGCTTTGGTACGAAGTATGCGTTCAATCAGTTCTGCGCAGGGCTTGTTTCAGGCTTAGGCATCAGGGCCTTTCTCGAGAGTTTAAATTTGCCGGTCTTAGGGTCTGTGCCGATTAGTTTAACCTTTACGACATCACCTTGTTTGAGCACTCCATCGAGGTTTTCAAGTCTGCGGTGATCTACTTCAGATATATGAAGCAGGCCGTCTTTTCCGGGCAGGAATTCAACAAAGGCTCCGAACGGAACGATGGTTTTTACCTTTCCTTCATACACTTCGCCAACCTCAGGCGAAGTGGTGATGCCTTTTATCTTGGCAACCGCTTTGTCAATCGATTCTTTGTTATTGGCAGCAATGTCGATTACTCCGGTTTCTCCTACCTCTTCAATGACAATGATACAGCCTGTTTCGCGCTGCATTTCCTGAATCACCTTTCCTCCGGGGCCGATAATGGCTCCGATAAATTCTTTGGGAATAACCATTTTCACGATACGTGGGGCATGCGGTTTGTAATCCTGGCGTGGCTCGGTAATAACCTTGCCCATTTCTCCCAGAATGTGCAGGCGTCCGGCTTTTGCCTGAGCCAATGCTTCTTCCAGAACCTGATAAGACATTCCGTCCACTTTAATATCCATCTGACAGGCTGTTATGCCGTCTTTCGTACCTACCACCTTAAAGTCCATGTCGCCCAGGTGATCTTCGTCTCCGAGGATATCAGACAATACGGCATATTTTTTTGTTTTGCTGTCGCTGATCAGTCCCATGGCAATTCCTGCAACCGGCTTGCTGATCTTCACTCCGGCATCCATCAGTGCAAGTGTTCCGGCACAAACGGTGGCCATAGAAGAAGATCCGTTGGATTCAAGGATGTCAGAAACGACTCTTACCGTATATGCGTTTTCCTTGGGCATTACCTGTTTGAGTCCGCGCATGGCCAGGTTTCCGTGTCCGACCTCGCGGCGTCCGGTACCACGCATCATCTTTACTTCTCCGGTTGAAAAAGGAGGGAAGTTGTAATGCAATAAAAATTTATTACGGCCTTCAATAAAGGCACCGTCTATAATCTGTTCGTCGAGCTTGGTTCCAAGGGTAACGGTGGTGAGTGATTGGGTCTCTCCGCGTGTGAAGACCGAGGATCCGTGGGCGCTGGGCAGGTAATCCACTTCGCACCAGATAGGTCTGATCTGATTCAGCGCGCGGCTGTCCAGGCGGGTACGCTCATTGAGCACCGACTGACGAACAGCTTCTTTTTCAATATCATGAAAATATTTATTCAGCAGAAAAGCTTTTTCCTTGAGCTGATCTTCGCTTAGGGTAGCTTTAAATTCGGTACGGATGGCTTCGAACAATTCCTTGCGCTTGCTTTTATTGGCATGACCGGCCTTTGCTACGGCATACATTTTCGTAAAACAAGCCTTATTGATAGACTCCTTCAGTTCAAGGTCTGCTGTCTCGTGGTTATAGGTGCGTTTGTCTGTTTTTCCGGCCTTTTTAGCCAACTCACGTTGGGCCTTGATTTGAATTTTAATGGCTTCGTGCGCCGTTTTCATGGCCGCAAGCATGTCTGCTTCAGAACATTCTTTCATTTCGCCTTCCACCATGTTGATATCGTGTTCAGATGCAGCTACCAGGATTTCCAGATCTGCTGTTGCAAGTTCAGTGCGGGTAGGATTGATGACGAATTTTCCGTCAATACGGGCCACTCTGACTTCTGAAATAGGTCCGTTGAAAGGAATATCAGAAACAGCAATCGCTGCTGAAGCGGCAAGTCCTGCCAGCGAATCGGGCATGGTTTCTTTATCGGATGAAATAAGAGTGATCAGAACCTGGGTATCGGCATGGTAATCTTCAGGAAACAGCGGACGAAGCGCGCGGTCGACCAGACGGCTGATCAGTACTTCGTAATCTGAAAGACGGGCTTCCCGTTTAAAAAAGCCTCCGGGGAATCTGCCCACCGAAGCGTATTTTTCCTGGTAATCGACTGTGAGGGGCATAAAGTCGACATTCTCTTTTGCATCCTTGTTTGAAACCACTGTTGCCAGCAGCATGGTGTCGCCCTGACGCACAACCACTGATCCGTTGGCTTGTTTGGCTAATTTTCCTGTTTCAATGGTGATGGTTTTTCCGTCTCCCGAATCGAAAGACACTGTTGTTGCGTTTTGTGACATCTTTTTTATTTTCGTTTTTTATTCTGATTTAATAATAACAAAAGCATTCGGTTTGCGAATGCTTTTGGGGAAGTATCACTTGCAGAAATTACTTTCTGATATCAAGTTCCTTGATGATTGTACGGTAGCGCTCAATATCATTCTTTTTCATATGATCCAGCAGGCTTCTTCGTTTACCGACCAGATTGAGCAGGGAGCGCTGGGTGTTTACGTCCTTTTTCGATTTTTGAAGATGACCGGTCAGGTGGTTAATCCTAAAGGTAAACAAGGCAATCTGGGCTTCAGAAGAACCGGTGTTTTTTTCGGCTTTTCCGTGCTTTTTAAAAATCGTTTTTTTTACTTCAGCGGTTAAATACATAGCGTACGAATTAGTTCGTTTTTTCTTAAAGGATTGCAAAGATAGGAAATACTTAGCAGAATGGCAAGTTTTTATCTTAGATTTTAAAGTGATTGAGAATCTGGGATAGCTTGGTTTTCAGCTCTTTACGGTGAATGATCAGGTCCAGGAAGCCGTGTTCGAGCACAAATTCAGCTGTCTGGAAGCCCTTGGGGAGGTCTTTTCCAATGGTTTCCTTCACCACCCTTGGGCCGGCAAAACCGATCAGCGCACCGGGTTCTGAAATGTTCAGGTCTCCGAGCATGGCATAGGAAGCAGTGACGCCTCCTGTAGTGGGGTCGGTCAATAAAGAGATATAGGGAATCTTTGCCTCTGCCAGCAAGGTCAGCTTTGCAGAGGTTTTGGCCATCTGCATAAGCGAATAAGCCGCCTCCATCATCCGGGCTCCGCCTGATTTCGAAATGATCAGCAGGGGAGACCTGGTTTTAAGACTTTGGTCGATGGCTCTCGAAATTTTTTCACCCACCACCGATCCCATGGAGCCGCCTATAAAGCCAAAGTCCATACAGGCAATAACCAGGCCCTGACCGTTCAGTTTTCCGTAAGCTGTGCGAATGGCATCTTTCAGGTGGGTCTTTTTCTGAGAGTCCACCAGGCGGTCGCTGTACTTTTTGGTGTCTTCAAAATGCAGGGGATCTCCTGCACTCATATTTGTATTGAATTCGGTAAACTCATTGTTGTCAAAGAGCAACTGAAAATAGTCTGCCGAACTTATTCTCGAATGGTAATCACAATGGGGACAAACGTACAGCGCTTCGGCGTGTTCATTACTCGAGGTCACTTTTTTGCAGGAAGGACATTTATACCAGAGGCCCTCCGGCGTTCCCTTCTTTTCCTTCGTACTGGTCTTGATTCCTTTTGTTATCCGGTTATACCAACTCATTTTTTATGCTATTGTAATGCTTTTGTCGAGATATACATCCTGTATTGCATTTAGTAATGCCACTCCGTCTTTTACAGATTTCTGGAAAGCCTTTCTGCCTGAAATAAGGCCTTGTCCCCCTGCACGTTTATTGATGACGGCTGTTGTTACGGCTTCCGAGAGATCAGATGCGCCTTTTGATTCGCCACCCGAATTAATCAGACCCATCCGGCCCATATAGCAATTAGCTACCTGGTAGCGGCAAAGATCAATGGGATTCGAACTGGTCAGTTCAGAATAAACCTTTGCATGGGTCTTTCCGAAATTAACTGCCGTATACCCGCCATTATTGGTTGGTAGTTTTTGCTTGATGATATCGGCCTGAATCGTTACGCCCAGGTGATTGGCCTGTCCCGTCAGATCGGCCGAAGTCGAATAATCAACACCGTCTTTTTTGAATCCGTTGTTGCGAAGGTAGCACCACAAAATGGTAGCCATTCCCAGTTGATGGGCTTGTTCAAAAGCCCGGGCTATTTCAACCAGCTGACGACCCGATTCCTCTGAGCCAAAATAGATAGTTGCTCCTATGGCGGCAGCCCCAAGATTCCAGGCTTCTTCAACAGAGCCAAACAGAATCTGATCGTATTTGTTGGGGTAAGAGAGAAATTCGTTGTGGTTGATCTTTACAATAAAGGGAATTTTATGGGCATACTTGCGGGAGCAGGAGGCCAGAACTCCAAATGTAGAAGCTACCGCGTTGCAGCCGCCATCTATAGCAAGCTTAACAATATTTTCGGGGTCAAAATAAACCGGATTAGGAGCAAAAGAAGCACCTGCGGAATGCTCAATTCCCTGATCTACAGGCAAAATCGACAGGTAGCCGTTACCCGAAAGGCGGCCATGATTGTACAAACTACTTAAGCTTTTCAGAACCCGGGGGCTGCGGTTGCTATCCTTAAAGCTGCGTTCAAGAAAATCAGGGCCCGGCAGGTGAAGGTGTTCTTTGGTAATGGTGGTGCATTTATGATTTAAAAGGCTATCGGCCGCCGGACCCAGCAATTCGGCGATTTTAGATTCTGCGACTTTAGTTGACATGGTCTTCTGTTTTTAAAGGGATGTAAATTTACTAAAAAAATTAAAAGGGGTACCCAATCCCAAGATTCAGGTTGGTAAAGGCATAGCTTGAGCCGTATTTGGTATTGAACCAGCTTTTCCAGCTCGGGTCGAACCAGTGATCGACCACCCAGCAATCTTTCGTGCTCATACTTTCAAAGTAGGGGTCGTACACTTTTATACCCAGATCGAGGCGGATGATAAAAAAGCTAAAGTCAAAGCGGGCACCTATTCCGGTACCGATTGCAACCTGTTTGTAAAACTGGTTGAGTTGAAAAAACTGACCCTGAAGATCGGGTTGGTCCTGACCTTGTTTATTCATCAGCCAGACATTGCCGGCATCAACAAAAACGGCTCCGTTAAGCTGCTTAAACAGCTTAACCCGGTATTCGGCATTGGCTTCGAGTTGCATGTCGCCGATCTGGTCGAAATTCGAAACCCCGTTGTAATTGCCGGGTCCAAGCGAACGTATGACCCACGCTCTGATGTCGTCTGCACCGCCCCCGTAAAAGCTTTTTTCAAAGGGCAAGCCTTGTAAATTGGCCAGTGTTAAACCGGCTCCCGCAAATCCCCTGAATACAAGGTACTGGTGATCGGCCACTTTATCATAAAAACGGTAATCGGCATCCGCTCTGAGGTATTGGGAAAATGGAACATTCAGTATATCGTAGCTTCCGTTTGTGTCCTTTTTTGCCTTTATCAGATTAAAGGCTCCTCTTAATATGTTTCCCGAAGATTCAACATCGAATTTGAAGTACTGGTGGTTCCGGCTTGTTCCGAAGATCTGATCGTTATATACAAAACTATAGCGGGTATCGGTAACAAGGTGAGATTCATAGGCATTTCTGATCAGAATATCCGGATTGGTTTCAATAATGCGGTTAAAACTGGTATCCGTCAAATTGGCTTTTACAAAACTGACTTCAATGGGATTCAGTTGATTGGTAATAAATTTGTTTCTTTTCCATGTATAGCCGTAGGAAATCTTATTGATCAGTCGGGTGTAGTCGGGCTGCTGCTGGTAGTTGGTAGTGAAGGTGAAGATTGTTTTTGGATTGGAGGTCTTCGATTCAAATAATTTAAAGGGAACCAGAAATTTAGGTACGTAAAGGTTTACTTCGGGCCCGAACTCCAGGGTGTTGAAAGGGATTCCTGTTTTTAAACTGATATTGCTGTTGCCTCCCTGCTGTTGCAGCAGACGCTGAATTTCGAGCCCTCCCGTAAGCTTTACCTCAAAAACTTCACCTCCGTGAAACACATTTTTGTTTTGGAAAATTATGCTTCCAGATACACCCAGGTTACCGCCTGTATTGGT